>JAPUIL010000330.1 GCA_027297085.1 Verrucomicrobiota bacterium
ATCCAGACCTGACCTTCCGTGAAGCCGACGTGACGGACCTGGACGCCATCGCTCCGCTGTTTGATGGGGTGGACTGGGTATTCCACCTCGCAGCTCTAGCAGACATCGTTCCTTCCGTCCAGCGACCGCTGGATTACCATAAGGTCAACGTGGACGGGACTATGGCTGTGCTTGAGGCTGCCCGGGCCGCCAGCGTGTGTCGCTTCGTCTACGTTGCGTCGTCTTCTTGTTATGGGATTCCAGACGAGTTTCCGACGCCAGAGACAGCACCGATCAGGCCCATGCATCCGTACGCTATCACTAAATATGTGGGCGAACAGTACGTGCTCTCCTGGGCCCAGATCTACAAAATGCCATGTATCTCCATGCGCCTTTTCAACGTCTACGGGCCCCGCTCTCGCACTACTGGGGTCTACGGGGCCGTCTTCGGCGTCTTTCTGGCACAGAAGCTGGCAAACAAGCCCCTCACCGTGGTCGGTAACGGTCGTCAGACCCGCGATTTCGTGTTTGTCAAGGATGTGGTGGACGCCTTCGTCATGGCCGCCCAGTCGGACGTGGTTGGCGAGGCTTTCAACGTAGGCACGGGCAGTCCCTCCAGCATCAACTGCCTCGTGGAGCTGCTCGGCGGCGAGGTAATCCACCTACCCAAGCGCCCCGGTGAGCCCGACTCCACCCAGGCAGATATAACCAAGATCACCAAAACCCTCGGCTGGCGGCCTACCGTCGGCTTCGACACAGGCGTCAAGGTCATGCTGGATCACATCAACGACTGGCGTGACGCGCCCGTTTGGAATGAGGGGTCTATCAGTAGGGCCACGCGCGAGTGGTTCGCGGTCCTGAGCGAATCGTCCAAGTAGTAGGAGACGATAGAGAAGATGGCGGGCAGTCCTAAGATCAAAGACCTGAATGAGTTAGCCGGCGCAGCGTATATTCCAGCGTTATGAATTCGACGCCGTAGTGCTATCAGAGGCCAATTACGTGCGGTCCGGCGTCCTAGCTTACGTCGCACTTCAGCACAAGGCAATTGTCTTCTCTCGCTGGGACATGACAGTCCGCCGATATGAGGATTCTAGAGAACTACGCACTCATCCATTTAAGCCTACCCAAGAAGAATTTCAATTTGTTTACCAAAACGATCGAGAGAAGGCCGTAACGGCTGCGGGCACATATCTACGCTCCCGGCTCAATGGTGATATGCCATTGGAAATGGGCCCTGACGCCGCGCTGGCCTACGGAAAGGATCGGTCCATTCTTTCCAAAGAAGAGCTGTGTCAACGCTTCGGCTGGGAAGTGGAAAAACCGATAGCATGTGTAATGTCCCATGTATTTACAGACGCTGTGCACCGTAACAATTGGCTGGTGTTCCCTGACTACCTTACCTGGTTACGGGAAACGCTGCATGCCATCCGCCAAATTCACGACGTGAACTGGTTAGTAAAACCGCATCCGTCTGAACGTTGGTTTCGTCCCCAACAGACTGCAGAGGGCGAGTACCTAGAATCGGCCGCCGACTGCCAGCATGTCAGGATTCTTCCTTATGATGTGAACACCGCGTCGGTGTTGAACGTCGCTCATGCGATGGTTACGTGTTGTGGCACATCTGGAATCGAGTTCTCTTGTTACGGTATACCATGCGTGTTGGCGGGTGAAGCCCCTTACTCCAGCTTAGGCTTTACGCTCGAACCGCAATCGGTTGAGGAGTACTTTGCTCTCTTAAGCGACATTAGCAAAGTGGACTTCCTTGATTCGTCACAGATTGAAAAGGCAAAGGTTTTAGCCTTTATCTATTTCAGACAGCAGTTGGTTTACAGTTGCTTAAATCCACCAATGCACTTGCACCCTCTAAACCCAGATTTTGATGAGGACAAGTTTTGGCAAGAGGCGATGCATTCCGTGCAGCAGTACCGCCCTGAGGACGACAGATACTATCAGGCACAGACAGCACAGGTGAGTCAGTGCCCAACCCATCTCGTCAATCCTCAATGGGAGTTCGCGAGTGGAGCTTAAAATGAGTCGCTTGGAGGTCGCCGTCTTTAAGTGCGCCCAACAATATCTTCGTCTTTTTTCCCACCATAGAGGCCAGCGGTTCGTTATTTCGCTGGCGAGGCGGATTCTTGGAAACACTTGGATCGCTGCTATTGGCACGGGACTGAGGATGTATGCCGATCCCGCAGACGCAGTCGAGGGATTGATTCTGCAAGATCGCTACGAACCTCACACCACCGAACTATTCGTAAACTTGTTAGAGCCGGGTTCCACTGTTGTTGATATTGGTGCCCATACTGGCTACTACACGATGCTGGCTGCAGAGAGGGTGGGGCCTCGCGGTCAGGTTCACTCGTTCGAGCCAGTCTCATTTCTTTTTGAAAGGCTTTCACGCAATGTAGACCTGAATAGTCTCCACAATGTTTGCCTGAACAACGTTGCTCTCTGGGACAAGGAAACAGAACTTGCGCTGTACCTCCCGACTAACAGAAATAGCGGCGGAACATCTATCGTTAGAACTCCTAAAACCCAACAGGAGCCAATCTTTGTTAACAGTCTGGTGTTAGACTCGTACGTCAATGGGAATGGGGTTGGACGGATTGATCTTATAAAGATTGATGCCGAAGGAGCAGAACTGTTCATCCTAAAAGGAGGAACAGAAACCTTGAAGGAGAGCATGCCGGACGTAATCTGTGAAATCCATGAGCACACTTTCCCAGCTGCCGGATATTCTCCAGAAGATTTACTACATTTTATGGGTGGATTAGGATATCAAGCATTCTACATCGAGACGCCATGGTCTGGTGTTCATTACGCTTATTTCTCTCAGACTCCACGAGCCTCTTTACCATTGTGGGAATGGCCGATTACGAAAGTAAGTTCGGGCATTTAGTAACAACGCGGCGGGGCGAGACTCTAACCAGGCCGGTAAGCCTCACCTGGTGGCTATGGCTGTCAAGGAGGAACCCCTCCATCTTGCAGATGGTTTGGCGGGGCTAGCTTAGACTAGCTGAGGCTTTCGGAACCTTCCAGATGACAGTAATCCTTTCGCTAATGTACTGGACGTTGATGGCGGTGACCACAGCTGACAGTATCCTAATTCCGGTGAGCCTTTGAATAATGTCACTTGCTGAATCTCCTCGTGTGTCGGTCATCATCCCCACATATAAGCGAGCACACATGGTGGCACGTGCCATCAATAGTGTGCTAGCGCAGACCTTCGCGGATTTCGAACTCCTTGTGATAGATGACTGCTCTGAGGACAATACAGAGGAGGTAGTAAAGGGCATAGAGGATGCACGTATTCGCTACCTCCCCCGTAGCGTCAATCAGGGAGCCTCGGCAGCCCGCAACACTGGCATTCACGCAGCTCGCGGGGAGTACTTCGCATTCCTGGATTCAGACGATCAATGGATTCCTACGAAGTTGGAAACCCAGCTGAAGGTGTTCCAGGATACGGATTGGCCCAACCTCGGGATTGTAATGTGTGGATATATATCCCAAGACGAAGAGGGCACGGAGGAAGCACTTCCCTCCGCCCGCGGAGGAAACCTATACGAGGCATTTCTCCTGCACCAAATCGGATGCGTGACTGCCTCGGTGATTTTAACCAGGCGTTCGGCTTGGAGCCAGCCGCTCCTGTTTGACGAAGATCTGGCTTGCGGGGAAGACTGGGACTATCTTACCCGGGCTTCTCAGCGAGCTCAGGTGGATTACGTCTCGCAGCCTCTAGTACTACTTGACCGCTGCAAAGGAGATCACTTAACCGACCTGAAGGGCGCCCTGATGGAAAGTTGGCGCCGAATCCGCGAGAAAAATTATTCCTACCTACGGAGTCGTCCACGATTGTTGATGTTATACCACCAGAGCACACTACGGCGGCACCATCTCTACCGGCATAGAGATAGAATCCGGCGAGATGCGTTGCAGGCGCTGCTGGATTTCCCTTATCACCCTATCCCATACCTGTGGGTACTAGGTGCTCTTTTTGGATCGCTAACCTTACGTTTGGCTCTTAGAGTATTCTCATTGGAGGATAAGCCAGCTGAAGCGATCGAAACATTGTATAGGGTGGCCAGCCGGTTTCTATGTCGTCGTCCCCACTTATGACAAGGAATAGCTACGCTTGGGACGATCCTTAGCGTCTTGGCCCAAACTTTCCATACTCATGTAGTCGACGATGCCTCCACCGAAAATACCTAGCTATGGCTATAAGAAGAGCGGTGAGAAGGTTCCTTGAATGATCGTTTTATGATTGTCGAAGTTGGTTCAGGAAAACCGATTTTCTGAGTGAGTAGGTGCTTTGCGAATCTTAGTCGGCACACTTTATACGATCGAGAACGAGTTCGAAGAGTGCGTATCTTCCATTAGGCGGCAGACCTACCCAAATTTTAAGCATATTGTGATCAAGAACCTTCCCCTTAAGGAAGCACATGACACGCTGTATCAAACATTTGTAGATCGGTCTGATGAGTTCGACCTGCTAATCAAGGTGGATGCTGACATGGTTGTCCCCGATGAGGAATTTTTCACTAAGATAGTCAGTAAGTTCCGCCAAAACGAATGGCTCGAACTTCTCCAGGTGCACTGTTACGACTATTTTTCTGACCGGCTGATTGCCGGTTTGAATACATACCGAAACTCAATGAGGTGGGAGAAAACCGAGGAGTCCACAGTTTTCGTAGACTATGTAAACGTTCCGGACGAACGGTGTTTCATCGATAAGACCGAATTAGCCCCAGCTGCAATCCATTGCAAGAATCCTTCACTTTTCCAGGCCTTTCACTATGGCATCCACAAGGCAATCAAAGTCCGCTCTGCGATCGAAATGCATCGATCAGGTCCGATGGTGTCTCACTGGAACAATATTGAACTGACCTGGCGACACTTCTTGCGTTCCGGCGATGTCCGGCTGGGGTTGGCAGTTTTAGGTGCTGAACTAACTCTGCAAGGACGATTTCTACCCGAGCACGTTGACTATACCAATCCATTCGCATTGGAGGCGCTGAGTGAATTCGAATCTTGTGATGCAGAACAAATTAGGAGTTTGGTAAAGGGTCTTCGTTGGAGCAACTTTGGGTTTCTGCCATCCAGGATTCGGCGAGAAGCTATGGGAGTTCGAGACAGAGGGATAAGTTATATGGTACGCCGCATTACTGCCGGACGATGAGCTCAAGTTTGTCATACGTACCCTTCGCATAGGAACATTTGCAGCACGGGTTCCTAATGGCCCATGAAATAACGTGATGTCACGATGAGCTCACCGAAGGTCTTGTACATAGCGTCGTCGATGTTCAGCGGATCCACACTATTGGATCTTTGTTTGGGCAGCCACAGCATGATTGCAAGCCTGGGTGAAATTAGTAACCTCAGCGAAGCTTATCGTGAGGGAGATCTTTGTTCTTGTGGCGAATCTCTCCCATCTTGCTCCTTTTGGAAAGCAGTCGAGCAGGAGCTGAGGCGGAAGTGTGGTCAGAACGTGTCACTGGGGACCTGGGATCTGATGCCAGAAAATCCCGATCGTTTCAGATACGCAAATGTAGAGCTTCTTAAGGCTATAAGTGGAATAACAGGTAAGCCATTCCTAGTAGATTCGTCGAAAACAAGACGGCGCCTGCGGCGATATCAACAATGTAGTGATATCGATCTAAAAGTCGTCCATCTGTTGCGACATCCGCTAGGAGTAGCTGCCTCGAGTAAACGCAAAGGAGCCAATGGTCTTAAGCCGATCAGGGTATTACGGGGTTGGAGAATTCATAACGAGAAGCTGTGCAAACTTCTGAAAGAACAGCCGAGGCAAGTATCTCTGTTGAGACTGAGACACGAAGACTTTGCGACGGATCCTGAGAAGTGGTTAAGGGTCATAGCCGACTGGATGGGTCTTACTTTTGAAAGATCCCAGCTTGAATATTACGAAACACCTCATCACATACCATCCGGGAACAGACTCCGTCTGTCTTTGGCGGAAGGACGAGCTATTAGTCTGGATACGGGGTGGATAAGCCGTGTGACGTTGGGTGAGAGAATTTATCTGTGGCTCACCGCGAGGCACTTCCTGACTAATCTCGGTTATAAATGCGTAATCTCAAACGAAGGAGATTTTGTGGTTCCTTGGCCAAGTTCCGACGAGGGCGCTCCTCAGACCATCGGGACTGCCTAGCTCATGAATGGCTAGCCGGAAAAATTGGAATATTGTCTGAAAGCAGCACATCGATCCCGGGAAATGATCTTTCAATCTCGCCAAATGATCAACGGAGGCATCCCTTAGATGCGTGCTCCACTTGTAAGCGTTATCATTCCTACCCACAATCGCTCTGATCGTTTCCTGCCCAGGGCAAGCAGGAGCGTCCTTAATCAAACATGGCAAAATCTCGAACTGATTATCGTCGATGACGGGTCCACGGATGGGACCGCGGACGTGGTCAAGAGGCTGGGGGATGAACGAGTACGATATCTTGTTCATGATGAGAGCCGCGGGGGATGCGCTGCCAGGAACAGCGGAGTAGAAGTAGCACATGGTGAGTTCGTTGCCTTCCTCGACGACGATGATGAATGGCTTCCTCATAAACTCGAGCGGCAGCTTCAGGTCTTTGATGCCCACAATGACCTGGGTCTGGTATATGGTGGCTGGAATTGGGTCAAGGATGGGACGGAAGAGACTCAGAGGCACAGGGTCCCAGACGCAAAGGGTTTAATAGACGGAATGCCGCGGTGGTTCTATAACATGGTGGATGACTACGTAGTTAGGACAAAACTAGTGCGAAGGACCGGTTATTGCGAAGGCCTAATAACATTCCACCACGTAGATATATTAATTCGGCTAGCGCAAATATGTAGTTTCGGGTACGTGCCGGAAGTACTCGCTTTGTGCTATAACCACAAGGGCCAAAGAGAAAGTGATCCCGCCCAATACCGAGCCGAAGGGATTGAATACCTTCTCAAGACACACCGTTCGTTCCTTTCTTCTTATCCTTTGGCGCGGGCTGATTTCAACTTGCGACTAGGTACGCTTAAGCTAATTGAGCTTGGAAACCCGAGCGGCTCACGTCAACACCTACTAGCCAGTGTTCAAGCGCAGCCTCGCCGAGCCAAAACCTGGGCCTATGCGCTGGCCTCACTTCTACCTTCCACGATAGTGCATCGCTCTGCCGCCGTATACCACGCTTTGTGTCAAAGGCTTGACCATTGAGTTAATGGGTGTCCCACCAAGACTTGCCGACGCTGCATAAGCGGGGGTTGTGGCACCAGTTGTAACTGCACTCCTAACCGCTGTCCTTACGTTGATGTGCATACCCCCCTGCGCTGACTTGAGCCCATGAGAAAAAAAGGGACCTATCGCATACTGCATTGCATACTTGATCTGGGGAGACAAGAAAATGAATAATGCACTGGTAACAGGTGGAGCTGGCTTTATCGGCTCCCACTTGGCCGAGACCCTGCTGCACAGTGGTTATGCAGTACAGATCATAGACGATCTCTCTACGGGTAGCGTGGAGAACATTTCGCATCTCAAGCACCATAGCCGTTTCTCATATGTCTTTGACACTATGATGAACCGTCCGGTGCAGCTCGAATTGATCCGCCAAGCCGATGTGGTCTTCCATCTGGCAGCGGCTGTGGGAGTGAACCTGATCGTAGATGATCCGGTGAAAACCATCGAGACCAATATTAAGACGACGGAGCTGGTGTTAGAGTACTGCGCCCGCGAATCGAAACCCGTCCTGCTCACTTCCACCTCAGAGGTCTATGGGAAATTAGCCCAGCCGAAGTTCAATGAGGGGGATGATTTGGTGCTGGGTCCAACCTCGAATAGCCGCTGGTGCTACGCCGCTTCCAAGATTATCGACGAATTCCTCGCCCAGGCCTATTTCAAGGATAAAGGTCTGCCTGTGGTAGTAGTCAGGCTGTTCAATACCATTGGCCCTAGACAGACTGGTCGTTACGGCATGGTTGTACCCAGGCTCGTCAAGCAGGCCCTTTCCGGCGAACCCATCACCGTATATGGAGATGGCCAGCAGAGCCGCTCCTTTGGCTGGGTCGGTGACGTGGCCGATGCAATGATACGCCTGATCGGGCATCCCCAGGCCTACGGTCAGGTATTCAACGTGGGCCACAGCGACGAAATCCCCATCCTCCAATTGGCACAAATGATCAAGGAGAAGACTCAGAGCTCCTCCCCAATCGAATTTGTCCCATACGACCATGCGTACGGGACGGGATTTGAAGACATACCCAGGCGGCTGCCGGACCTAAAGAAGATCCAACAACTGATTGGATACCAACCAAGTTTGGACTTGCCCGCTATGCTGGATCGGATCATCGCATTTTCCAGGCAGCATATGGAAGTGCCAGTGACGTGAAGAAACGGACCCTATCGCATACTGCATTGCATCGGTGATCTGGGCATGGAGGGTCGGAGCAGCAGCTAGTGCAAACTGTCCGGTACTTGGACGAGACCCTTTTTTCCAACTTCGTGTGACCTCCACCCCCCTGACGATTTGGGAGACGAGTTAAATGACCTTGGCGCATTAACTGCTCGCCTTGCACCGAACGACAAAGTCGGATGGGTCCGGCCAATTAGAGGAATAGTGCGGGCCATCCACAAATATGAACGATTTAGTTCATTCCAGCGTGTTCCCGGTGGATGTTTTTGGACCGGTCAGCGGGATGCTTGCTCAAGTCCCGGTAGTGATTACCATCACAATTACATTCGACGCGAAAGTCAGGGCGAAAGTGTCTCGATACTCATGGTTGCACCAATGGAAGAGCCAAGGTTTACTGAATTTTGGTTACGGCGTTGCCGCGTTGTCTTCGTTGGTTAGTAGAAGCAAGTTTGTAGCTGTCTTTGATGCTGTAAAGCGCTCGGTCTCCAAGGATTTGCATCTGCCGCCTGGACGAATCGAAGTAATTCATTGGGGTCTAATTCCTGAACAGTATGGGGACACCGAACTAAATAGTCGGGATTTTGACGGACTCAAAGAGTAACTTTGACTGCGCGACGGGTACCCTTTGTCTTGGACGTCGGGAGAATGGTTCCGGTCAAAGGACATGATGACCTCCTAAAACTGTGCCCCACATCTTATCGGAATACCTTTCTGCTCGCCTGTTAATCGCTGTCAAATGTCCCTTGGCCGTTCAGTTAGAGAGACTTCCAGCACACATGGGACTACAGAGCCAAGTCCCCTTCTTAGGGCAATCCTTACCTAAGCATTTTCGTAGAACTTCCTTGCGACGGGAACAAACGCTGGCTAGGGAGCGAGCTATGCTGCTTGCGTTATTCCTGATACTTCTGGCCTATCGCTCTGGAACTACTCTTGAAAGTGCGAGTACTGAGCCAGGCACAACCCCATTGACTTCTTAGATAAAATGATGCCTCCATCTGCTGAAACCAAACTTGGCAATTCAACAACATCTTGACATTGACCCGGAGCTTTTTTCGTATGAACTACGTGAGGAGAAGCCCAAAAGCCATCCTTACTTTCATTGTCGTGGCATCGGTATGTTTGATAGGCACTTTCGCAACTGGAGTGTATATTGGCAAAACGAGAAGCATACCCTTTGTAGCAAGAGATCAGACCTGGTCAATTGGAATTTATTCAGGTACCTCACCCATCAATTTTTCTTCTCACCGGGACATTGTTAATCCAGTTTTGACTGCCGAAGATGTGACGGATATAGAGGCTGTTTTTGTTGCAGATCCTTTTATGCTCAATGAGAATTCCACCTGGTATATGTTCTTCGAGGTTGTTAATCGCCGTAGTGACCATGGAGACATAGGACTTGCGATTAGCAATGACGGGTTGAATTGGACTTATCAACAGATCGTGCTCGATGAACCCTTCCACTTATCCTACCCTTATGTATTCTATTGGAAGAATGAATATTACCTGATTCCAGAAAGTACTGAGGCAAATTCTATTCGATTGTACAAGGCTGTAGATTTTCCTATCCATTGGGAGCTTGTTAGAACCCTCCTTGTCGGAAATTATTCAGACCCCTCTATTTTTCAGTATGCCGGTAGGTGGTGGATGTTTGCGCAGACCAACCCGTACAGTAATGACACACTTCGGCTTTATAGCTCTGAGAATCTAATGGGGCCTTGGATGGAGCATCCTGAGAGTCCTATCGTGAGGGGAAATGCAAACATAGCTAGGCCAGGAGGCAGGGTTTTAGTGTTAGACGACCGAATCATTAGGTATGCCCAGGACGATTATCCTACTTACGGTAATCAAGTTCGAGGGTTTGAAATTACCAAGCTCACAACCACGAGTTATGAGGAAAGAGAGGTAAGTGGAAATCCAATACTAAAAGGGACAGGATCCAGTTGGAATGGAATCGGAATGCACCATATTGATCCTCATGAAACCGGCCAAAATGAATGGATTGCTGTTGTTGATGGCCGTACGAACAAAAAATGGACTTTCGGGCTCAATGTCCGGTAACGATGTAGGAAGTATCGAGCATGGGTTTATATACCAGGGACCGCGAGAAATACCGGGTTTCTACAATCTCAGTTTACGGAGCCACCACCCAAGAAAAATAATGTGTTGGGAGACGTGATGAAGAGCGACAAGGCTGTTCTTGAAAAGCAATCCGACTTCTATGGCCCTACGAATGTATCCGAAGCGGGAATGGAACGAGACCACCTCAGTGTTAGGAGGACCCCCTCCATCTTGCAGATGGTTTGGCGGGGCTGGCTTAGATTAGCTGAGGCTTTCGGAACCTTCCAGATGGTATTAATCCTTTCGCTAGTGTACTGGACGTTGTTGGCGGTGATGGCCGTCCCATTTAGACTCTTTGCCGATCCTCTCGGGTTGCGATCTGCCAGTCATGGTGGTTGGGTGCAACGTTCCTCAGTCTCTACTCTAGACGCTATGCGAAAGCAGTATTAGCTGGGAGGATAGGGCAGTATGCGTATTCTAGGTATATCTTGCTATTTCCATGATGCCTCTGCAGCACTTTTGGAAGACGGTGTTCTGGTGGCCGCTGCGGAAGAAGAGCGGTTCACTAGGAAGAAACATGACTACGAATTTCCTCGTAATGCAATCAACTTTTGCCTAGATCAGGGAGGAATCACCGGCAAAGACCTAGACTATGTGGCTTTCTTCGAAAAGCCATTTGTGAAATACGATCGTTTACTTAAAACAGCCCTTCAGGGATTTCCCAAGACCTATGGGACGTTCGTTCAGAGCATGCGTACCTGGATGTTCGACAAGTTATGGATCAAGAGTCTAATAGCCAAATCGGTTGGCATCGACCCCAACCGGATCCTTTTCTCAGAGCATCACCTCTCCCATGCGGCCAGTGCCTATTTCTGCTCTCCCTTCGATGAAGCGGCTGTCCTGACATTCGATGGCGTAGGGGAGTGGGCAACCACCACAATGGGCTTCGGACACGGTAACGATCTAAAGATTAGCCAAGAGTTGCTGTTTCCGCATTCTATAGGTTTGCTTTACAGCGCGTTCACCGCATTTTTGGGGTTCGAGGTGAACGAGGGCGAGTATAAAGTAATGGGGATGGCTCCTTATGGCTCTCCTCGTTACGTTGATAAGGTTTGGAAGGTGGTCAGTCAAAATGACGATGGCTCATATTGGTTGGATCCGAAATACTTCGCCTTCCATCACAGCACCAAACGATCCTACAGCAGCAAGCTTATCGAGCTGTTTGGCAAGCCGAGGGACCCCGATGTTCCGTTCTTTACCCTTACCAGTGGGTATCCTTCTTATTACGGGCCACGCCCGCCTAATTTCAACGAGAAGTGCCGATATAATGAGCACTACGCCGATATAGCTGCAAGTATCCAAGTAGTGACTGAAGAATTGATTCTATCGTTAGCCAGGGAGCTACACCGTCAGACTGGCTCCAAACGGCTTTGCCTAGCTGGTGGGGTGGCTTTGAACTCGGTGGCTAACAGCAGGATCTTGCGAGAGACGCCCTTTGAGGAACTGTACATACAACCTTCGGCAGGAGATGGCGGAGGCTCCCTGGGGGCAGCTTTAGTCGTCTGGCATTGCGCCTTGGGGAACTCCAAAAGGTTCGTGATGGACCACGCTTATTGGGGTCAAGCCTACAGCACCGATGACATCCGGGCCGCCCTTGATCAGGCGGGGATCAAATATGTATATGTTGATGATCAGTGCAAGTTGGTAGATATCACTGTAGACCGGTTGATGTCAGGTGCCGTAGTGGGCTGGTCTCAGGGCCGGTTCGAATGGGGGCCACGGGCGTTGGGTCACCGGAGTATTCTGGCGGATCCGCGTCGCGCGGAAATGAAAGATGTTGTCAACACCAAAATCAAGTTCCGCGAACCCTTCCGTCCTTTTGCTCCGTCCGTATTGGTGGAGGCAAGTGAACAGTACTTTGACCTTCCCCAGCCGGACCGGGATATGCCAGCCAGGTTTATGCTACTTGTAGTACCTGTCCACGAGGGAAAGCAAGATAAGATACCTGCGGTGAGTCATATGGGGACAGCGCGAATACAGACGGTGTGTTCGGACACTAGCCCCCTTTATCATCAGCTAATCGAGCGTTTCGGCGAGGCCACAGGGGTGCCTGTGATTCTGAACACCTCTTTCAATGTGCGGGGTGAGCCCATAGTAAACACTCCGTGGGACGCTCTTAACACCTTCGGGAACAGCGGGATCGACACGTTAGTAATGGGCAATTTTCTAGTAGACAAGAGATAAGCTGGCTAATCGTCCATGGCGGTTGCCACCGCCACCACAGCGGATGAAAATGAGGCTCCGGCGACTGGTTAACGAGTTCTATGTAAATTTGGTGCCCAAAGCCCGATGACTAATCTGACACCGGCGACCGGTGAGTATCACAGACTGTCGCCCTGCCCAAGCGGGAGCACGTAGAGGGAATGTTTTTGTTATAGGTCGCCTGCCAGCCGCCAGCTCGAAGGGGGGAGCCGTTATGGATATTACCTATAGCCGCTGTGCTGGCCTGGATGTGCACAAAAAGCCCGTTCGTCAACAGTATTCCTAAGGCCACTCCTTTCGACTCGGTCGCTCCCGAGGTGGTTTAATCATTTCGTGGTCCAAGCGGGCATGCTGCTTGGCGGAGGCAAGGAAGGTGGATTCTTTGTGATGATTGGACGTAAGCTTTTTTAGCGTAAATCAGGTACCAGCCGACAAAGATCACTCGTCAAAGGAGAAAATGACATGCAAGCCCTTCGTGAAATCGGTGACAAGTTTGTCATAGCGGGTGAATTGCTCTCTTTCATGTGGCATCGCAAGATGTGGTGGATGATTCCGATGGTAGCAGTGCTACTCTTCTTCGGTCTCATCATCGTGGTTGGGAGCTCCACTGGTGTCGGGCCGTTTATTTACACACTGTTCTAGGATGGCCGCCAATCGGCTGGCTCGCCATATATCCGACTGCACAGCCAGCCAGCCAATCAATATTGGCTAGCACGGTCACTCTATATCGCGTCAGCCAACCTATCTGTGGAATTCGTGAAATGGCACAAAAACTCAAAACAGGTTTAGCTGTCATTGGCCTTTCCATTTTGGCCATCGTGGCGGTCGAGCTATTGGCGAGAGGGGTTTTCGTTGTCAGAGACGCCTTGTCCGAACCCGACCAGAGGGCCGAAGCTCCAGCATTTTCGGGGGCCGACTATGATGTCCGCGAGTGGTTTGAAGAAGACGGGCGCATCAGCAGCGCCTACCAACCCTACGTTGTCTGGCGCCCGCAACCGTTGCAGGGAAGACTGATCAACATTGACCAGGAAGGCAATCGCTTTACTGCCTATAACTCTGCAAGTGAGGATAGGCTAAAGATTTGGATGCTCGGTGGATCAACTACGTGGGGCTTTGGAGTTCCCGACGATCAAACTGTTCCCAGTCAACTCTCTCGGCTCATCAACCAAACTTGGGGGCTAGATGCCCAAGTGCGCAACCTCGGGCAAAGGGGGTATGTCTCAACA
>JAPUIL010000331.1 GCA_027297085.1 Verrucomicrobiota bacterium
CACAAAGAGGCCATCATAGACCTCATGCGCAAACAGCTTCACAGACTCGTTTCGGTACTGGTCGAACAAAAAGCATTTACAACCATTCCATAGACATTATGACAGTTTTACTTGATAAATCCTTATTGCCTGTCTCCTACAATTTTCAATCTTCATTTTTCATTTTCCAATCCTCATCCTTTCCCCCAAGTAGTCGCTATCCCTTGAATAAAGGTCTTCTGGGTCACGAAGAAGAGCAATACAATCGGCAAGATAAACACGGTGGAGGCGGCCATAAGTTGAGTCCACTCACCACCATAAGCAGAAACGAACTGCTACAACCCATAGGCCAGAGTGTAATCTTCCGGATTGTTCAGATAGTGCAAGTGGCCTAGGAAGTCATTCCAGCTATGCATAGGTTGAAACAACGCAGAGGTTGCCAGTACCGGTTTTGAAAGAGGATGCTCTATCGAAGAGAAAATCTTCCACTCACTGGCCCATCAATACGCGCCGCTTCGAAAATCTCTTCCGGGAAGGTTCGAAAGAATTGGAGCATTAAAAAGGCCCGAAGCACATTCGCACTTCGGACCCAAATGGTTAAATTATACTTTGCGTTATCCAACGATCTCCTGCGCGTGAAAAATCGTCCAGTCATCGATGTTGTTCAAGTTGACGGCATCCCGGCACGCACAATCTTCATCACAAAGACCAGCTGCACCAAAGACTTCTCCACGAGTATCGTCGTCATGAATATAGCCGGTGACAGCGGCGTTGTGCGCGCCTATGTCAGCATCAGACTTCATATTTTCCTTCACCCAGGCTTCGAAGGCAGTGTAGCTGGGTTTGTTGGTTGCGATGTGGTTCAGAGTCGTCTCCTTATCGAGGCCCAATGCATCAAGAGTCATCTGATCGAAACCATCTCCACAAGCGGGGTATTCATCATGTAATTTTCCGACCGAATCAAGAGAGGCTTTTTGCCAAAAGCGTGGAAGGTGAAGGACACCAAGAGGTCCAGCGATACCGGAACTGATTGTAGGAACTATTTTGCTCATTTTTTTTATTTATTTATGTGGTTGAAAACCCATGGGTTTGAAAAGGCGTAATGGCCGAAATAAAGAGCCCAGTTACGCAGAAATTGAATCTAAGGAACTTCGCGAACGCTCAGACGACGAAATTGGAAAGCGTGTTCACTCCCATGACCAGCGAAACCGAGATGCCCCTCTTTGAGGGTTTTACCTGGGTGCGCCTTGTCAGCTAAATATTCAGTGATTTTGGAAAGGTCGGCATCGAGAATCACCGTACCATTCAATTCGACGCGTATGGTAGAACCCACGACGGCAACTTCCTGGTAATTCCATTGCCCGTACGGACGAAAATAGCCTCTATGAGCACCGGCCATACCGTAGGCGCTGCCATGAGCCTGTCGCGGATCAATTGTCGCGTAGCGTTTGTTATCGTGGTCTAGAATCTGCAGCTCACACATGCCATCGTAAGCCGGATTGGCCGCTCCAGGAAAACGAATCGCCAAACCGTTATTTCCCTCCGGTGGCATTATAAACTCAAAACGAAAAACAAAGTCGCTGTAGACTTTTTCCGTATACAAATGATCTCCATCATTCCAGTAAAGAACATCACCCACAACCTTCTTTCCTGATTTGTCGCCAATCCAACCGTCCAGATTCCGACCATTGATCAGTGAGTAGAACCCCATTTTCGCCTCATCTCTCCGCAGGTATTCGTTGGCCGATTCATCATCGATCTCACGAACAAAAATATTGCGCCAACGAATTTCGCCACCGTGTGTTTGCAAATGGATGGGTCCACGCGCGGGAAGCGGTTTATCCTTGTCCCAGTAGGCATGCTGTATCGCCCCATCGACCACGAGCTTGTTGTTTAACCAAACCCAGGTCCGACTTCCCAATTGGCGGATTTTTAACGCATTCCATTTACCGAATGGTCGATCCGCATGGACTAGAGGGTTTTGGCCCGGAGCACCTTTAGGATTATTAAATAGTCCGCCGGAACCTTTGTTTGCTTCTCGATCCCACTTTCCGCCTTCCTCGGTGGTATCCCAAATCTGAACTTGAGGCGAGCCCCTCAAGTAAATACCGCTATCGGCCTTAGCCACCGTCTTGTATTCGAGCATTAGCTCGATATCTCCATAATCACGATCGGTAGTGGCGTAAGGTCCTTCGCCGTCATTGACCAATTCTCCATTTTCAACACGCCAATGTTTATGAAAGTCGACCTGCTGACTTTCAATAGCCGTAATACGATTTTCCGCCTTGCGTGACTGGTGCGGATTGTCACCCAACCATCCAGCTAAGTTACGACCATTAAATAGGGCTTCCCATCCTTCCGGTGCTTCAGCCGCCCAAAGCTTCCAGCTCGATAACATGAGCAGTAATGTAGTGCAAAAAACTTTAGTTAAAACAAGGCGACTGTTTGATATCATCTTAAAAGACTCGGTATTCGCGACCTAGAAATTGGTTGGCCGCTCTAAAATTACTTACACGTGTAGCTTTGGCATTCCACTTCAGTTGCCGTTCCGGAAAGCGACTCGCCACAACCCCCAGCTGCAAGGTTTCACACAAGGGACCTCCGTAAGAAAAAGGCGATCTTGTTTTACCCTCTCCCAAACAGGCATCGATCCATTCACCATGGTGGTCGATCGGATCGAGTTGAGGTTTTGGCACGCTGCGAATGAGCTCTTGTGGATAGGTCCGCGGACCACTCATATGGGGCATCAATAAATTCCCTTTCTCACCAATCATGATGCAACCCTGCGCAGGCATTTCATATCCCTCCGGAAGGGTAAAACCCGGAATGTCTGTGGGCGGCGCGTAATCGCCATCGTACCAGACCCACTTCAAATTCTTCGTCGTGTAGTTGGTAGAGCCAAAGGCATACTCCACACGATTGCTTTCCGGATGTGAAAAACCGTTGGGTTCGCGACAGGTCGACTTAGCCCACAATGGATCGGTCAGTTTCAATGCCCGATAGGGTGTATCGAAAATATGAACACCCATGTCCCCCAATGTCCCTGTTCCAAAATCTGTTAACTTTCGCCACTGCCCGGGATGATAATAACCATCCTTGTAAACACGTTTTTGAGCTATTCCTAACCACAGATCCCAGTCCAAAGCGTAGGGTACTGCATTGGGTATGGAGGGCATAGCTGCCTCATCACGGCCCCATTTCTTGTTAGACCAAACATGGACTTCGCTCACTTTTCCAATTAACCCCGAGCGAACGTATTCCACAGTCATGCGCTGACCAATGCTCGAGCTGACCTGGATACCCAACTGTGTAACCAGGCCTCGCTTTTCCGACTCACTATTAAGTTTCCGATTTTCTACGACATTGTGTGCCAGAGGTTTTTCGCAGTAAACATGTTTGCCTCTTTCCATAGCTGCCAAGGCAATAGGTCCATGCATATGGTCCGGAGTGGCTATCAATACGGCATCGATATCCTTATCCAGTTTATCCAAAAGTTCCCGGTAATCACGAAAGTTCTTTGCGCCGGGCACCAGGCTGGCGGCTTTCTCCAAATTATTCTTATCCACATCACAGAAACCGACCATTTGGATATTGGGTAGACGAAGCAGTGCATCCAGATTCCCAGCTCCGCGGCCACCGACACCCACTTGAGCAATCTGCAGTTTCGAATTAGGCGAGCTGGCCCACACATGACCTGGTAAAATAGAGAATCCGGCCAGGGCTGATGACGCTTTGAGAAAATCGCGGCGAGAGAAGGAAGAACGTGGTTGTTTCATAATGAAGATTCAGGCATTGGGTACGACTAGAATTCCAAAGAATTGGAATACTAATTTGTAGGGAAAAAAGGATCTCTGGCGATATAAAAAAAAGCTAATGCTTAGGATATTCTCATCTCAAAAGGCAAAGCCGCTATTGTGAACTTATCCGCGAATCAGAACACTAGGAGCAGTCCGAAGAAGGAAATCGTACCTGCGCCAATCGCCACCCAACCCCAATTTCGCGTATGGGGAATCTTCCACCAAAGGTACAAACCGGTGACGATCCAAACAAGGAACGACACACAGACCACGTCCACGATAAGCCCCCAGGTGAACTGCATCACATTGCCTTGACCGTAGCCATGGCGGAAATGCAACCGCAGAAACGTTTCCACCCACGAGGACTCGCGTCTTTCAGCAAAAAGCTTTTTCTCTGCCAACCGGTAAGTCACCCGGATATGCTTGAGGAAACGCACCGAGTTGATGAGTGCCCGTTCTGAATTGCGCTGAACACCGAACTGCAAGCCCCCGTAACCGTTTTCTTCCAGCACTGCACCAGCCCATTCCCGCAACTCCTCTTGCGACTCAGGAAGATCGATCGAATAATCCTTTTTCCAAAGTTGAATCCAGGCATCGGGACCGGGACGAAGCTTTCGAAAAGTGGGTCCGTGATTCAGCATGAAGGTCGAGAAAGCGTATATAAATATCCAGGGCACCAGAAACATTCCCAGGTAGAGGTGTGTGCGGCGGAAAATCAGGTTTATATTTTTCATTTTGAGCCCTTGCTTTAAATTGAGAACAGCAACACCGCGAATAAGCTTAATCCACCCAACACACATACCGCACCCCACATTCGGGCCGGCTTAATGGTCCACCAGAGCCAGGTGCCCGAGGCGATCCAGAAGAGCATGGCCAGCGCAGTGATCTCTACACCAAGTCCCCAAATTTTCATTGAGGTGTAATTCTGCTCGAAGCCATGCCGAACGTGCATGCGCGTCAGCATGTTTGGCAGATTGGCAACTTGCTCTTCCACGGTGACGCGGCCTTCGTTCGGATAATAAATCACCCGCTTCATTTGGTAAGTTGATTGCCGCATGATCGTAAATTGCTCTCCCTTTAAATTCCCACGCACGAAGTGAGATCCGTCCATATTGAGATCGAGCAGGATTTGTTTCGCCGCCTCCTCCGGGGTTGTGCCGGATGGAAACGCATCCGGATACTCAATCTCATCGACTTGTTCGTATTTGTTCAGATTGCCACCATACCAATTGCGGATAGTTCCAAAATGGTTGAATACAAGTGAGCTGAGTGTATACATCAGGATCCAAGGCACCAGGAACAACGCAAGATACATGTGAATCCGCCGAACGTAACGCGTAAATACCGGAAGCTTCATTGTTCGAAGAGCTAGCAGCCCGGCCAATACCTGACAAACATTAGTTTCCACTTGTTCAGCCGCTGAATCAAATGCTCATAATTGCCGGAAAAAGCAGATAGTGATTTTTTTAAACTGACTAACCATTAGACCTTTTCATTGATTCTTTGCTTCAAACCAAAAACATCTTACGCTTAGGCCTCTCCATTATCTTCTGCCCATACCCATGATTTTCTCTCGGTTCCTGTTTTTAAGTATTCTACTCGTCCTGGCTGCCACGGGTTGTACTTCAGAAGATCCAAAACAAGTTCGGCCCAACATCCTAATGATCTCCGTCGATGACATGCGGGACTGGACGGGATTCCTCAGGGGATACCAAGGTGAAGTTTTTACCCCGTATATGGATCAGTTGGCTCGCGAAGGCGTGGCATTCACCAACGCACACTGCCCTTCCCCGGTTTGCAATCCCAGCCGGACGGCTATTATGACAGGCAGAATGCCTTCGACCACCGGCATCTATAACAACGGCCAATGGCTTCGCCCAAATCAGCCGGACATGATGACGATGCCGAAATTCTTTAAAGAACAAGGATACAAGGTGGTCGGCTCGGGCAAGAGCTTTCATCACACAGCCGGTAACAACCCACCCGACCAATGGCATGCCTACATGCGCAATCCCTGGTCCGACTTTCCCTGGGCACGCAGCAACAAATTGAATTACCCCTGGACGCAATGGGAGGAAGCTCCGCCTGGTTATCCCTTCAGCAAGCTTGAGTATCTGAGAGGCAAGGACGAACGAGACTGGGGCATCCTGCCCAAGCCGGAATCGGATTATGACGACGTCAAGATAGTAGATTACGCCATCGAGTTTCTAAGGAAGCACGAGGACGGTCCCTTCTTTCTGTCAGTCGGAACATTTCGACCTCACTTACCCTGGTATATTCCAACAAGATTTCGTGATCTTTACTCCGATGCAGATATTCAACTTCCAGCAGTCCCGGAAGATGATCTCGACGATATTCCAGCCATTGGATTGGATTGGGCCTCTCGCGGACGTGATCAATTGGATGTCGCAAAATCCGAAGGTCAATGGGAAGAAGCAGTTCGATGCTACCTGGCCAGTATCACATTCGCGGATGCTCAAATCGGGCGGGTGTTGGAAGCCTTGGAGAAGTCACCTTACGCGAACAACACCATCATCGTCCTTTGGTCCGATCACGGCTGGCATATCGGAGAAAAGAACCATTGGATGAAATCGACGCTTTGGGAAGTGGCTACTCGCGTCCCCTTCATCATCACCGCACCCGGTTTTAAATCCAGTGGTATTAAAAGTAACCGCCCGGTTAACCTGGTCGATATCTTCCCTACCTTGGTCGAGCTCAGCGGCCTGAAATGCGACATCCCATTTGACGGCCGTGATCTGTCTCCACTTCTCAAGGATCCACAAAAGGATTGGCCCCACCCTTCGGTCATAGAATTCGGTCGAGGCAATGCCGCCGTCCGTGATGAACGCTGGCGCTACATTCTCTACTCTGATGGAGAGGAAGAACTTTACGACCATAATTCCGACCCCAACGAATGGACCAACCTGGCCGAGAATCCTACGTATCAGAATATCAAGAACGAGCTCACCAAACACTTCCCAGAAACTTGGGCACCCAACGCTCTGCCCAAAGGTGCCTATAAATTCGATCCTGACAACTGGACCTTCACCAACAAGAAGACTGGCGTAATCACCTCCGGAAATAAATAATCTCAATTATGTCACGTACCATTCA
>JAPUIL010000332.1 GCA_027297085.1 Verrucomicrobiota bacterium
TTGACAAAATCGATTAATTCATCATTCCATTCCACATCATGGCGGCTCTTATGTGGAGATTTATAGACAAGATTTGCACAATCGTTTAAATAATCATTTGGAGCATTTACCCCTAAGAAATGACAGAGTTCCTTTAGGTGAGTTGTAGGGTCCTCAATAAATGACTCATGCTTTAGATGGAATGTATCAGTACTCTTTATTTCTTTTTTTAAATCTTCTAAAATAGAACACATAGAAAAGTAAGAACCCATGGACTTTTTTAGAATTACAGCGTGGCCTTCTAGCTTTGTTGCCAAGTTTATAGTGGGTTGGTGTTTTGTGCGTATTCTTTTAGTTAATTCTTCCGCACGCGCTGAATCCCTTTTCAATGACATAGTTGCTATATTGTCATAAGAGTTTCTGACGATATTGATAAACTTTATATCTACGTTAATCGTATTGTACATGCGCTTAAGAATCTCAGGATTCCAGTGAAATCTTAGGAGTGAGTAAGGTCCATGTTTGTCTCCAACGACTTGCAATTTTTTACATCTTCCCTGCCATTGATTAGGAATGTCATACACATATCCACCCCACTTCTGCCCGCCCCGGGCAAGTCGTCGGGATTTTTCGAGTAAGAGATAGAAAATCTGTCTTTCACTGAATCGTGCGCGGACATATCTAAGGGCGTCTAGCTCCTGAGCGATTATCATCGACGGATGTGCATCAAGTAAGGCACCGATTAAGCTGTGGCCGCTTCTTGGAAAACCTACAAACATACAATACGTCTCTATACCCTCAAATAATTTCCTATTCTTCAAGCCACCAGAAAAAGATACACGGTAATCTTTTGCTAGTCTAAATATGCTCTTTGCTTTTTTTTCAATTTGACGTATCTTCATTTTCATCTCCGCGTATATCAGGTGGATTGCCTTGTCGAAGCGAATTACTCACTGAGTTGAGCGCTAATTTTTCCTCTCACTGCCGAGATAGCGACCACTCGAGGGGAGGCGAGATAGTTTTTGGCCGTCGGATCGCCGCTTCTGCCCTTAAAATTGCGGTTAGTCGCATAGACTCCTGTTTCTTCTTTTTCCAACCCACCTATCCCGGCATTGATACATGCTCCACAGCCAGATTTGAGTTGTTGTGCTCCAGCTTCTTCAAAAATCTTGAAGTATCCGAGTTCCTCCGCTCTTTGATAAACATTCTGCGAAGCGGGGACAACATAAAGATCGACACCCGGCGAGACCTTTCTACCTTTTAAGACTTCAGCCGCTTGAGCGAGGTCAAAGAGCTTGCCACCTGTGCAAGAACCAATATAAGCCTTGGTAATGGGAACTTCTCCCAGTTCACTAATTTTTACGACATTGTCCGGCTTCGGAGGGCATGCGACTTGCGGTTCTAAATCGCTCAGATTAAACCGATAAATCTTCTCGTAATGCGCGTCAGGATGGCCGACAATCACCTCATATCCGCCTTGACCATGGCTTTGAAGGTATTGATGTGTGATTCGATCAGGAGCAATCAATCCACACATTGCGCCGCATTCGATCGCCATATTGGACAATGTCATCCGCTCCTCCATTGGGAGTTGGTCAACAACGCTACCCCGGAGTTCCAGCACCTTGCCTGTAGCACCATTACAACTAATCTGACCGAGGATAAAAAGCATAATATCTTTGGCGCTCACATGTTCTGGAAGCGTTCCTTCTAACTCAAAAAGCAAGGTGGGTGGCACGCGAATCCACATGTCTCCGGTTGCAAAAATATTCGCCATGTCCGTCGTGCCCACGCCAGTTGAAAAACAACCAAAAGCACCATAGGTACAGGTATGGGAATCCGTTCCTGCAACAAACATCCCGGGACCAATGAAACCTCGTTCTGGTAGGAGGACGTGGCAAATCCCTGCCGCTTCCCCTGGAGAAATGGTGTCCAATAGTTTACAACTCTGTTCTTCGGCAAACTGTGTCATTTGTTTGTGCAGGAGTTGTGCTTTGAAGTCACGGCGTATATCATTGGTTTGAATAAAATGATCTGCCACTAGGACGACTTTATTTGGTTCCCAAACTTTTGCATCAGCTCCAAAATGTTCGTAAAAGATCTTACCCACCGGACCCGTGACAGCATCGTGTGACATGGCAAGGTCAACCCGGGCGAAAATAGTTTCTCCAGGCTGGACATAGGAATTTCCAGAGGCTTTCGCCAAGAGTTTCTCTGCCATCGTCATGGGTCTCGCTGTTGTGGAGCTTTTAGGAGTGGAGATTTGTCCCTTGGAACGCTTTTGGTTAAAGGGAATCAAACCGCCAGCATCTATAATTTCCTTGATCACTGTATCTGTCTGAGTTTGCCCAATGAGCTCTAAGGTGAGACCGATATTAATGCTGTTTCGGTAGAAGATTTCGGCGAAAGAACGCGCTCGCACCTTCTGAACCCCTGCGGCTTTGATTGCAATGGGAGCGTGTTCCCGACTGGAACCACAACCGAAATTTTCCCCAGCTTCGATAATCTCAGTGCCGATCAGATTTCCTTCACCAATGAGGTGTTCAAAGGCATATTTCTTGAGGTGAGCTGGGTCAGCGCTGGTGCAACGAAAAGCGGGTATAATGTCATCCGTATTGATATTATCACCGAAAACTAAAACTTTTTCTTCCAAGTTCATCCGCTTTTATTCTCCGAATGGGAAGTGTAGGTGAGTTCATTCCTACAGGGCTTGAATCAGAAGGTCCGTAAGCGCGGCGGTTCCGACTAAAATCCCTCCGCTTTGCGGCTTCAGGTCAGCCGTATAGTAACCTTGAGCGAGAACCTTCTCTTGGGCTTCAATGAGTTTCTTGGCAGCATTCGCTTCCCCCCACTGCTGGAGCATCAATGCAACGGCTCCAAGGGTTCCGAGAGGATTAGCAATTCCTTTACCTGCGATATCCGGTGCGGTGCCGTGTATTGCCTCGTACAAACCGAATCCGTCTGCGTTGAGGCTCGCAGAAGCCAATAATCCAATTGAACCTATGAGTGCTCCGCCAATATCGCTGAGAATATCCCCGAAAAGATTTCCCGCCAAGATGACATCAAAAGCCAAAGGATTTCGTACCAGTTGCATTGCCAAGTTATCGACTAACATTGCTTCCACCATGACGTTAGGAAAAGACGTTGCCTCCTCTTGAACAATACGGCTCCAATGGATATGGGGTAGGGCATTTTCCTTGTGGGCGACAGTCAGTTGACATTGACGGGCTTGGGCGTGTTTCAATGCAACTTGAGCAATTCGGCGGATCTCCCAGTCGTGGTAGTGCATCGTGTGGTAACCGTAAGCTCCGCTTTCATCTTCAGCTCGGCCAGAAGGTCCAAAGTAGATTCCACTCACAAGCTCTCGCACAAACAGTATATCCAATCCGTTAACCTTATCGGGTTGGAGGCACGACCGATCTATCAAACTTTGAAAAACCCGGACCGGGCGAAGATTTACAAAAAAATCAAAGTGCTGACGTAGCTCCAGGATACCGCCTTTAGTTACTGCGCCCAAAAGAATTCCATCAGCTCCCTGGCATAGTTGGGCAGTTTGTGTCGGAAAGTAGCTCCCCAGGGTATCTAATGCGGGTTCTCCAATTAAGCCATGGTCGATTTTAATTGAGATGTTTTCCGCTTCGGCGAGGTATCGAAGGACGTCGAGAGAGGCTTGAACGACTTCTGGTCCAATTCCCTCTCCGGGAAGAGCCACTAAGCGGTACTGTCTAGACATCCAACATCCCTCGATCAA
>JAPUIL010000333.1 GCA_027297085.1 Verrucomicrobiota bacterium
TTTTTCAATCCACGGGCGTCCTCGTGGCCTGGCAGTAGCTGTGATTCCTCTTTTTCTACCGGTGTTCCTTTGGGGGCAAATACTGCCAACAAAATCGCCCCTGCACAACTTAGTAAACGAATACTGCGTTACTTGCCATAATCCCGATAAGAAGAAGGGTAAGCTAGACCTTGAGAGCATTCTTGAGACTGATTTAAACGAGCACTTTGAAGTTTGGGACGAAGTGGCTTGGATGCTGCACGAACGCGAAATGCCGCCGGAAGATGAGCCGGATAAGCCGCGACCTAGCGAGGCCGAGTATGAGGCAGGAGCGTATTGGCTCGATCAAGCGCTCGCACATCTTGGCTCGGAGGATAATGCGTCTCCCGCGATTTCATCGAAACTGGCGCTTTTGGATAAATACTGTGTGAGCTGCCACAATGCGGATGAAAACAAAGGAGACATGAATCTCGACGCCATTCGATTCGACGATGTGGTCCAGCACTCTGAAATTTGGGAGAATGTGATTACTCGACTCCAAGCTCGCCGGATGCCTCCTCCGGATCGAAAACGACCGAGCGAGGAGACCTATATGGCAGTGCTCGCCAATTTATCGGATACTTTAGATCAAGCGGCGATGGAGAATCCTAACCCTGGGCGAACAGACACCTTTCGCCGCTTGAATCGCACGGAGTATCAAAACGCCATTCGCGATCTTCTGGGATTGGATATCGATGCCATAAGCTTGCTTCCCCAAGATGAAGAAAGTTTTGGATTCGACAACGTCACTGTCGGTACGCTTTCGCCCAGTTTGCTCGATCGCTATATTTCGGCTGCTCAAAAGATAAGCCGTTTAGCCGTCGGAGTACCTTATAAAAAACCACAAGGCTATACGATTCGCATCCGCGCGGATTATACGCAGGAGAAGCACGTAGAAGGCCTTCCCATTGGTACCCGCGGAGGAATCCTGATACCCTACACTTTTCCGGAGGATGGCGAATACGAGATCGAGGTTAGGCTCGCTCGTGACCGCAATGAGCATGTGGAGGGGCTCAACGAATCTCATGAGATGGAGATCCTTCTCGATAAAGCAATCGTCGAACGATTTACCATAGATCGACCAAAGCGCCGTAAAGATCACAGCAAGGTGGACAAGCACCTTACGGCTCGTACGAGGGTTCTAGCGGGACCTCACAATGTAGGCATTACGTTCATCAAGAATCCGTACTCGCTCCTGGAAAACAAACGGCAGCCCTTCAATGCGCATTTCAATTATCACCGCCATCCGCGCCTATCACCTGCCGTGTATCAGATTTCGATTACGGGACCGTTTGACGGCCTGGGAGCTTCCAGAACACCCAGTCGTGAGAAAATTTTCATCCGACAACCAGGCAACCCAAAGGACGAAGAACCCGTTGCTCGTGAGATTTTGGCTAATCTGATGAAAAAAGCGTATCGCCGTTCCATCTCAAAGGCTGATCTGGAACAACCCATGTCATTCTATATGAAAGCAGCCAAAGAAAGCGGTTTCGAAGCAGGAATTGAAGCCGCTCTCAGCTCAATACTCGTCGATCCGGAATTCATTTTCCGTATCGAAAGAGAGCCCAAAAGGGGAAAGCCAGGTCAGGCTTATCGCATAAGCGATCTCGAATTGGCATCGCGCTTATCATTCTTTATCTGGAGTAGTTTACCCGATGACGAGTTGCTCGACGAAGCAATCGCTGGCAATCTTAGTCATCCTGAAGTCCTGGAGAAACAGGTACGCCGCATGTTGGCTGATTCTCGTTCCTCTAGCCTGGTAAACAATTTCGCAAGCCAATGGCTTCACCTGCGCAACCTCGAGGCTGTAACTCCCGACTTGAGACTGTACCCGGATTTCGATGACAACTTGCGCCAGGCCTTTCGGAAAGAAACCGAGCTCTTTTTCGAAAGCGTCTTGCGTGAAGATGGCAGTGTCCTGGGCTTGCTTAAGGCGGACTACACATTTCTAAACGAACGTTTAGCGCACCACTACGGTATCCCCAATGTCTTCGGCAGCCGGTTCCGCCGTGTAGAACTCGACCCGGAGCATAAACGCGGCGGCCTTCTCCGGCAGGGTAGCATCCTAACCGTGACTTCCTATGCGACCCGCACCTCTCCCGTAATTAGAGGCAATTGGATCCTGGAGAATATTATCGGATCCCCTCCGCCACCACCACCGCCAGACATACCTGCTCTGGAAGAGAATTCTGTCGATGCTACGCTTCCCATGAGAGAACGTCTCGCGGAGCACCGGGCAAATCCCGTATGTGCAAGCTGCCACAATATCATGGATCCCATTGGTTTTGCTCTCGAGAATTTCGATGCAATTGGTCGCTGGCGAGACTTCGAAAATGGCGCCGCTGTCGACGTCACAGGCGGTCTACCCGACGGTAGCATCTTCGAAGGGGTTGGAAATCTTGAAGATGGCATGCTCGCACGCCCTGAACTTTTTGTTCGCACTATGAGCGAAAAATTACTTACATTCGCAATAGGTAGAGGCGTTGAAGTGTACGACGCCCCAGCCATTCGCAAAATTGTAAAAAATGCCAAAACCAATGAATACCGCTTTTCATCCATCATTCTCGGTATCGCAAATAGTGTTCCTTTTCAGATGAGAACCAAATTGGAAGAAGAATACGCCTCTATTCAAACCCTAGACAGAAAAACGCCATGAGATTCATCACTAAAAAAGCCATAGCTCGCAGAACCTTCCTAAAAGGTGTAGGTACCACCCTGGCCCTGCCACTTCTGGATTCAATGATCCCGGCCGCCACTGCTTCGATCAATACCCCGGCAAATGCAGTCCGTCGCCTCGGATATGTATTCATGCCTATGGGCTGCGATCGGTCACGGTGGACACCCGGAAGCGAAGATACTCTGGATGAGCTCTCTCCTATCCTTGATTCGCTGGCGCCGGTCAAGGACCACATTACGATTTTAACCAACATGGAGCTGCGAAGTGCCTACCCCGGCTCGCACGCCACCTCAAATGCCTCATTTCTCAGTGCAGCCAAAGCCAAAGTCACTGAGAGTTCCGACTACTATCTGGGCACCACTGCAGACCAGTTAGCGGCCAAACAAATAGGTCAGGAGACTCAGCTTCCCTCCCTGGAGCTTGCCATGGACCTGCTGCAAACCGTTGGCCAATGTGACAATGGCTACGCCTGCGTTTATCAAAACAACCTGTCCTGGTCCTCACCAACTACGCCACTTCCCGCTGAAGCGCATCCGCGTCTTGTTTTCGAAAATCTTTTTGGAGAAGGGGGCACACCTGAAGAGCGTCGTGCCGCATTGACCAAACGAGCTAGTCTCCTAGACTCAATTGCCGATAGTATTCAACGCCTGAAACGCGGTCTGGGACCAGCCGATCGATCCCGTATTTCCGAATATCTGGATTCCATTCGTGAAGTGGAACGTCGCATACAACAAGCTGAGTCGGCCACTGAAGATAGTCCGTTGCCCGATCTCGATCGCCCGATGGGTGTTCCTGCAGAATATGCAGATCACGCGCGGCTCATGTTCGATTTACAGCTGCTGGCTTACCAGGGCGACATCACCCGGGTCACTACTTTCCAGATCGCACGTGAGACCAGCAATCGATCCTATCCCGAGATAGGAGTCCCGGATCCCCATCACCCACTCTCGCACCATGGCGACAACGAAGAGAAAATCGCCAAATTGGCCAAGATCAATGCATTCCATGTGTCTCTCTTCGCCGAATACCTTGAGAAACTTAAGAATACTCCCGAAGGGAATGGTTCGCTGCTCGACAATGTTCTAATCCTTTACGGCAGTGGCATAGGCAATCCAAACATACACGATCACACCAATCTCCCCACCATAGTTGCGGGGGGTGCCGCTGGTGATATGAAAGGAAACCGTCATATCAATTTCAAGGAAGTTACTCCACTAGCAAACCTGCACCTGTCTCTGCTAGACAAGGTGGGCGTCCGGTTGGATTCCTTTGGTGATAGCAATGGAAAAGTCGATGAGCTCTTCGAACCGTTGTCCGTTTAACTTCAAAGCTATTGAAAACATCTATTGTGCCATGAAAGCGTCACTTCTCATAGGTCTCGGTTTGTTGCTTAATCTGACAACCCACGCTGCGCAAGTTTCACTCGCCGATGCCGTTGAAAAAGGGGAATCCTTCCAAATACAGGCGCTTCTTTCTAAAGATATCGATGTCAACGATCCACAAATCGATGGTATGACCGCACTGCACTGGGCTGCTAATCATAATGATGCGGAACTTGCGAATGTCCTCCTAGATCGAGGTGCTAACGCCGCTGCCGAAAACCGTTACGGTATCACACCCCTTTATCTCGCCTGCCTAAACGGTAACGCAAAGCTCGTGCGACATCTTCTCGATGCCGGTGCTGATCCCAATGCGGCAATCAACGGAGGTGAAACCGCCTTACTGACCGCAGCTCGCACCGGGAAGATCGGCGCCGTGAAAGCGTTGATCGAAGCGGGAGCAGATGTGGAGGCCAAGGAACGCAATGGTCAAACCGCAATGATGTGGGCTGCTGCGCAAGGCCATGTCGAAGTGGTTCAAGCTCTCATCGAAGTTGGAGCCGATTTCCTTACACCACTAAAATCCGGATACACGCCATTCCTTTTCGCGATTAGAGAAGGACAAACGGAAGTGGTAGATTTATTCCTTGCAGCAGGTGCGAATGCGAACGGGGCAATGTATTTCGGAAAATCTGCCAATAATAAAGGTCCGATGAACGGAACAAGTCCATTGATTCTCGCTGTGGAAAATGGCCATTACGACCTGGCAATCGATCTGCTTGATGCTGGTGCTAATCCCAACGACCAGCGAACGGGATACACGGTTCTACATACGCTCACATGGATACGGAAACCGGACATAGGCGAGTCCGCCAGTGGAGCTCCTCCGCCGAAGGGATCGGGCAAAAGAAACAGCGAACAATTTGTCCGCGAACTGGTTGCTCGAGGCGCTGATGTAAACGCTCCTATTTCCAGAGGCCGCAGAGCTGGAAGGGGTCGCGTAAGTACCATTGGTGCGACGCCATTTTTTATGGCTGCTGATAGAGCGGATCTTCCCTACATGAAACTCCTTCTGGAGCTTGGAGCGGATCCTTTCACACGGAATGAAGACGGATGCACTGCGCTACTAGTGGCTGCTGGTATCGGAAGTACAGCTCCTGAGGAAGAGGCTGGTTCGGAAATGGAATGCGTCGCTGCAGTCAAATTCCTTTTGTCGCTGGGTGCAGAAATAAATACCGTTGATGCCAATGGCGAAACCGCGATGCATGGAGCCGCTTATAAGAACGCTCCTGCAGTGGCGAGATACCTTCACGAACAGGGGGCTAATATTCGTATTTGGAATACTAATAACGATAATGAGAGGACACCGCTCTTAATTGCGGAAGGTTATCGTCCAGGGAATTTCAAACCCTCATTTGCGACGGTCGATGCCATTACTGAGATTATGCTTTCCGAAGGTGTGAAGCCGCCAACCGGACCTAAGCCGAAGCATAGCAACTACAACAACTAGATAGAAAGTAGAACGGACTACCGGTCTGTTATACGGTCTAGAAGCTTGAGCTACGTTTCGAAAACACAATCATCCCCTAGGAATTTAGAATTGTTTGAGTAAAAAGGGTAGTCTGCGGCGGATTTGGCCCAAACACACAGTCAGTGTATTACATCAGATGTGCAAACTCATCCATTCGCATCTGGTCAATAAGTTATCCCGCGAGTATGGAGTATTAGCAAGTGCCGCACCTTTTCTGCCTGGAGCAACGGGTGCTTGTAGAAAACGTATCCGTGTCTTTGCCGTCGCTCATCCACTGCCAAATCGGGTGTGTTAAAGCCGGCACTGCCAGGTACGGAGTTTAACTTTAACGATGTCAATGCTCGAAAAAACATCTTGCTAGTACAGCGTTCTGTAAATGATACTTTGTTGGTATAACGCCTATTACAGTAAATCTAGAGCATGGTGAATCCAGTGATCTCCCGCTTTGGGATTACCAAGTCAATGC
>JAPUIL010000334.1 GCA_027297085.1 Verrucomicrobiota bacterium
CTCAAACGACTCACTTTCAAATTTCGCATCTCCTACGACATGAAGTTGGGACAGCGGCCTCCTGGTTCCGATTCCCACGCTACCCAGGGTGACGAGTGATGTCATCAGCTGCTTGGTCTCAATATCGAAAATTACCATCGATTGGCTTCCTCCGATGACCAGGTTCGTGCCAGTGAGACTCATGCCATAAGCGCCTCCGAGTTGCATGATGCCACCGGCACCATTTTCAATCCGCTGTGCGATCCGCGGTAACCCCGGATCGGTTATGTCATACAAAGTCAAGGTTGATTCGGACCGATCCGTTACTACAAGAAGGTTCTGGAAGAAAACGGGAGTCTCAGCACCTTCACCACCAACGCTCTCACCATTCTGGAATTCCGCCAGCTTTATGGGATTGGCTGGTTCGGTAACGTCGACCAACGTCACCATGTCGGAAACGTTGCCCAGGATTGCAAGCAAGTTTCCGGAAAGGGCAAGACCATCGGTCCCTGCCAAGCCACCATATCCTCCCTCGTTATTAACAAGTGCCGCCAGAAGACTTGGGTTGGTTGGTTCGCTGATGTCCACCACTGTCACTGCCGCGTTGGACCATGCGCCAATATAAAGTTCGCTGCCGGAAATTAAGGCAGACACGGGTCCATTGAGGTTATTGAAACCAAATTGCCCGTTGATAATCTCAACCAATTTTGAAGGTGAAGCAGGATTGGAAATATCGGCGATGGTTACAGCATCGTCGAACTCCGCGGTGATGGCTAGAAGGTTGCCAGCAACGGCTACGCCCATAGCACCGCCCAGGTTGTTCCACCCTGCCTGATTATCGATCAATTCTACTAATTTTGCCGGATTAGCCGGATCACTGACATCCGCTAATGTCACTGTACTTTCGTTCCTGGAACTGATTACAAGCAAATCGCCGGAAAGCGCAACACGACGCACACCCGACATTCGATCGAAACCATTAATACCATCACGGATTTGAGATAGGACGATTGGTGTCTCAGGATCACTGATATCTACCAGAGTGACTGCGCTGCCGGATCGGGACGCAATCGCCACCAGATTGCCAGAGGCGGCCACACTTTCGTTACCCGTGAAATTTACGAAGTCTCCCGTTTTATTTGCGACTTCAAACACGAGACCTGCTGTGTGAACTTCTATATTGGGTCCTGATGTAACCTCCAAACCTGCCTGAGGATCGTCCGTTCCCACACCTACCAGGCCATTGTCTTTGACGGTCACCACACCGGTGTCCGAGCCGTCGGGAGTACCCAAATGATTAACTGCACCTGTGGCAATCTTTGAGGAAGTCACTGCACCATCCGCCAGCATTTCACCGGTAATTGATCCCAATGGGACCGTCATGGCTTCCAGCGCCTTCAGGGCATAGGGAGTCGCCGAGATTCTTTGGCGCGGAGACAGGGTAGTAAATTCATCTGTGCTGTTTCCCGGCCTCACGGCAAGTTCCAGATAACGGTCGGAACCGTCGAATACAGTTCCAAAATCAATTGTCACAGTAAACAAGCCTCCTGATACTTCCACGTCCTCTGCTGTGAATGGAGAACCAACCGGAGAACCGTCAACTGCGGCGTCAAACAACCGGAATTCGAAGTCATGAGATCCCGAAGCCGGTAAACCGTTACCAGTCAGACTGCCCTGGTAAGTGAAGGCTGTGGTCTGCGCATGGGCGGTAAGCCCAAAGCTCAGTGTTAAAAAACAAACAAGCAGGAGGATATTCTTAATGTCCATATTGATTGAATTCGCTGAGGATTCGAAATGAGTGATAATGGGAACCATGATGTTTGAAATACTAAGGTTAATGTACTTCCTTTTGTTGAGAGCTCTCGATCTACTCGTACGAGAATGTGATGGTGTTGCTACCGAATAGAAGAGTGTACAAACGGATCAGGTCTGCTTATGAGACCATTCTCCTATGGCTAATGGAAAAATCAAGTAAAGAGAGAGGCAGTGAATATCTTCGCCCTAGTTTCGCCACCCCGGAGCAAGCCCTCGACCAACGTCGCCTGCCGCAAGCAGCAGCGGGGCATCACGGCTACCGAAGCCCGTAAGGCGACAGGACCACAAGAGCCCAACCAACGCCTCGCGCTTCCGGGACTCGATGTACCGCAAGATTAAGCGACGCAGCAAGCTAGGGGAATGAACCCAGAGTTGCGATGCAATCTTGAACCGGAATTTGTGAGATTAAAAGCCTATCTCAAGGTTATAGAGATAGTCCTTCCTGATCCTGATAGTAGGCCTGCCTTTTCGGGTAGGAAAGAATCGTAATTCCTTCAATCAACTAAGGGGTGAACTCGACCAACATCCGCATGGTGTCAACCTTCAGTCCATCTTCCTCCATAGCTTTGTTTACCTCGTCGGCCTTCATGAATTCCTGGAATGTCGCCATATCTGTTATGTCCAGAATCAAACCCGTCGAATTGGGGTTATCTGGGTTGTGAAAGGTTAAGGCTTTTAGCCCAATCTTGTCGAACATCTCGTGCCGACTTTCCGCTCCTTCCCGCCAACCTTTTGTCCAATGCTCTCCATTGTTAACCTCGTGGAATACTATCATCGTTGTCATACACTTTCCCGTGTAATTGTTATTTTTTGGGGTTGTCGAATAATTTAAGTAAAATTGCTCTACAGCTCTTGCGCCCAAATATTCCGGAACTGGATCTTGTGACTGTGATCCTGCAATTGAAGGCGTCCTCGCGTGCCCGACTCGGGCTTCATTCTTCCAGCCTGGGAATTGGATGTTGTGCCTTTGAGAGCAAACTGGTGCTGAACCAATTTCCCATTGTGCCAAACCGAAATAACTGCGTCATCGACCTTGTTGCCCTCGGCATCCATGCGCATGCGCTTGAACTCAACGTCGAAAGTCTGCCACACCCCTGGTGCCCAACACATATTCACCTGCGGTGGGGATTGTTTGTAGAGGGCTCCACATTCGTTCCACATGCCTCCCAGTCCATAACTGTCGAGTATCTGCACTTCATAGCCACCGGGAACAAAGAAACCACTGTTTCCGCGGTGCTGCTCCCGACCGTTTGGCTCATAGGGCAACTTAAACTCCAAATGCGCTTTGCAGTCTCCGAAAGTCTGACGCGTTTCGATCGAGCCACCCTTATCATTATTCTCCTTTTTGGGAAAAATTTCACAGTAGCCATTTTTTATTTTCCAAGTAACAGACTCACCATTTGCATGTTGCCATGCGTCCAGATTGGATCCATCGAACAAAACAACGGCTCCGGTGGGTGGCTCCAGTCCCTCGGTTGGTGACACGCGGTGTAGGCGCTTCAGCGCGAAAGGTGTATCAAAATCCTTACTACGTTTGATCCCCTTAAAGGAATCTGCCGTAATCTCCCCAAGGAACCCATTGTTATCGAAAGTCAGCTTGCCGTCCTTCCAGGCTGCATAGGTTTGCACCAGGTAAGCCGCCCGCTTGTCGAATTCCTCCATTATCTGAATTTCATAAAAATCGTCACCCAGGCCAATTACCCTAGCCACCAAGCCAGGATTGTTTTTGGCGTTTCCGTCTTTCTTAGGAGCATCCACCCAACCGCCTTGCCAATCCCCCATAAAAGGTGGAATCGGTTCGTTAGCGTTTAAGAAAGAGCCCAAAATAAATAGGCTTAGAAGAACTGCAGTAATTTTAAAGTATGTATATTTCATAGGGTAATTTTGAATAGATCTCATTAAGAGAGGTTTCGGCTGTAGGATGCAAGTTCGGTTATACAAGGTGTAATTTTGATGCGTGAAAAGGTGACAAGTATTCGAGGTCTTTTTCAATCTCATAACTATCGAAGAGGTAGGGCAAGAGCGTCCTTGCTCTGCCGCCATTAATTGCCAGAAATACACAGGGCAGCGGGACGCTGCTGCCCTACCCGACACACAGGCACCTTGTCCCACGAATTTGGAACTTCTACTGTGGGAGGTAGCTTGCTGCCGATGGTTAATTCAATTGAGGGGTTAGAATGCCCCGCATTTTTTATTACACCCGTTATACATTCTTCGACCGAATCAGCCTTGAACCCGCGACAGACCCTTGCAGAATTATTTTCCTCCTCAAACGGAGCACTCAAAATACTTCAGCCAAGAAGACACAATATACCATGATCCAGTATACCCGATTATTTCTATTCCTTTCCCTACTCTGCTTCCCGCTCATTCTGTCGGCAGCAGACAAACCCAATATCCTCCTCATGATGACCGACGATCAGGGTTACGGCGATATGAGTGGCCATGGAAACCCCGTTCTAAAAACGCCTCATCTGGACCGGCTTGCTGAAGAAAGCACTGAGTTTACCCAATTCACCGTCTGCCCGAATTGTTCCCCTACCCGCGCCGGACTCATGACCGGACGTTACAACTACCGCACCGGAGTCACCGAAGTTGTCCGGGGCAACTTCATGATGTTTTCCGACGAGGTAACCATTGCAGAAATACTCCGGGATGCCGGGTACCGCACAGGCATTTTCGGTAAATGGCATTTGGGCGACAATTACCCCATGCGCCCCACCGATCAAGGATTTGAAGAAGCCCTGGTTCATAAGGCTGGAGGCATTGGCCAAGCAGCAGGTCCAGCCGGCAACAAATACTTTGATCCTATCCTGGAGCACAACGATGTCTCCAAGAAATATCAAGGTTACTGCGACGATCTATTCACCGACGCCGCCATGGAGTTTATCGAACAGAAAAGTGATAAACCGTTCTTTACCTATCTGGCCACCAATCTGCCGCATTTTCCCTTAGTTGTGAGTGACAAGCTGGCCGACCCCTATCGGGCCATGGGCGAACACGAACACAATGCAGTGACCTTCGGCATGATCGCCAGCATCGACAACAATGTGGGTCGTATCCTGGCTAAACTGAAAGAGCTGGGCCTAGAGGAAAACACCATTGTTATTTTTATGTCTGACAATGGTCCCCGCACCCGCAGAACAAAAAACGACGTCTATCCCGATCGTTATGTAGCCAATTTACGAGGAACCAAAACCAGCAACTACGACAATGGCATACGAGTTCCCTTTTTCATTCGTTGGCCAGGGAAGTTTCCCGCAGGAAAAAAAATCGATACCATAGCGGGTCACATCGATGTGTTACCTACACTACTGGATGCCTGTGGAATTCCCAAACCGCAAAGTGTCCAGATGGATGGCGTTTCCCTTGTTCCACTCATTTCTGGAACTCCGGCCAACTGGACAGAACGCACTTTGTATTATCAATGGCATGCTGGCCCGATTCCTTTTCAATACGTCCACTTCGCCGCACGCGGCCAACGCTACAAACTCATCGCTCCCCACGACAATCCGCACGGTTACAATCAACCACCTGACTCACAGGAGAAAAAGCGTATTCTGGATACGCTAGAACTCTACGATATTCAAAAGGACTCGAGCGAAATCAAAAACTTGGCCAGAAGCCATCCCGAGATCGTTGAAAAAATGTTGGCGGATTATGAAGACTGGTTCGGTGACGTAACTCGCGAACGAAATTATTATATACCGGAGAGAATCCAAATCGGCACTCCCCATCAAAAGAAAGTAATCCTGTCCCAGTTCGATTGGCGGGGATCTCAAGAAAACGGCGGTGTTGGCCATTGGTATTTGAAAACCAATGACACCGCTAATTATCGTATTACTTTTCATTACGACAAAACTTCCAATGGAGGCGAAGCCCATATCCGCTACGAGGGAATAAAATTCGAACAACGCGTCAAACGTGGATCCTCAAAAGTCGTTTTCAATTCAGTAAATCTCCCCGCCGCCAAAGGCCGCTTCG
>JAPUIL010000335.1 GCA_027297085.1 Verrucomicrobiota bacterium
TCACCCATTATTTCTGGCGGAAAAGTGTTTCTGACTACTGCGGACGTTAAAAGAGGGAAGTTGTATCTTCTCTGCTACGATCAAGCATCTGGTGAGCTTCTTTGGGAGAAATTGGTGTTTTGGGGCAAATTGCTGGATAATATGCACAAACAAAATTCACACGCGTCCCCTTCCCCAGCCACGGATGGAAAAGTCGTTTGCGTTTTGTTTGGATTTAAAAAGGCGATTTGGTTGGCTGCATTCGACTTGGAAGGAAAAAAGCTTTGGAAGAAGGAAGTAGCCAAAGTAAAGTCGTATTTTGGAGCTGGTACGAGTCCGCTGGTTTATAAAGACAAAGTGATTGTTCAGAATGATATGGAACCGAATCATTTGATAGCAGCCTATCGGATTACCGATGGAATGCTGTTGTGGAAAACCAAACGCGACGATCCTGGAGATGCGGATTTCCACAGCTATTCTACTCCACGTTTATTCATGGTTCAGGGGAAGGCTCGGATAGTTACCTCGGGACGTGAAAAGGTGAAGTTTTATGACCCCGAAAACGGAGAGTTAACCTGGGAAATTAAGGCAGGTTCCGATGTGACTGTGGGAACACCGTTAATAAACAGACGGTATCTGTATATCAATGGCGGTTGGCCTCAACGCGGATCCTCAGCCATCGATCTCAAACGCCGGGAGATTATTTGGAGAAACCGATTCGATACCTACATTTCTTCCATGGTCCTCTACCAGGATCACATTTACGGCAGCACAAATCGTGGAGAACTCGCCTGCATGGATGCCAAGTCAGGTACGATAATCTGGCGCGAGCGTTTTCGCACCGAGGTTCAAGCCTCTCCTTTTGTGGCCGGCGAGCATTTATATGTCATGCTTCGAAACGGTACCACCAAGGTGATAAAACCCAGTTCCGAAAAATATATAGAAGTATCCGAAAATAAAATACCGGGAACAACCGACGCCACCCCGGCCGTCGTGGATGGCCGTATATATTACCGAACGGAAGGTATGCTATACTGTTTTGGCAATTAAAATTGTGATTCCACTTGTTCTCTTCCGAGGGATAGTAACTACTGGGAAAGTTTGAAAACAGCATGATCCATAGCGTCCCGAAATGAATGTGTAGGAGCAACGTTATCAAATATCAAGGTGTTGTAGGTTTTGAATAATCGATTCAGTTTATAGGTATGGTTTTTAGATCCAGGTTTTGGAGTTGGAGCGTTTTCGCGGTTGTCGCTGTTAGTTTTGATCTATCCGTTTCATTTGCTGACGACTGGACTGAGTGGCGCGGATCGAAGGGTGACGGGTTGGTCGGCGAAACCGGTTTTCCTATTGAATGGTCAGCAGACAAAAATATTCTTTGGCAAACCGAGCTGCCTGCACCTGGAAACTCCTCGCCCATTGTTTATGGAGATCGTCTGTTTCTAACCTGTGCCATTGACGATGGCAAAGAGCGGTTATTGATTTCTTTTGATCGCTCTTCCGGCAGAATTCTTTGGAAACGTTCGAAAACTTACACTCAGGATGATCCCACTCATGCCACTAATCCCTGGTGTGCGGCCACGCCTGCTACCGATGGAGAACGTGTGTTTGTCTGGAACGGATCCGCTGGAGCTACTGCCTACGATTTTGAGGGCAACGAGCTCTGGCATCGCGACTTTGGTGTGTTTATTCACCAGTGGGGACATGCCTCAAGTCCTCGAATCTATAAAGACTTGGTCATCTATTTCGGGAGTCCGGGACCACGCGTAATTTTGACTGCTCTCAATAAGATTACCGGAAAAACAGTTTGGGAACGGTTGCTCGATAATGTTACCTCTCCACCGGAAGAACTCTATGGTTCCTTTGCCACTCCTTTTGTCTGGCAAAACGGTAGTCGTGCTGAGTTGTTGCTTCCTCTTCCTGGTTATCTGGCAAGTTTTCATCCGGAGACTGGCGAAGAACTATGGCGTTGCGACGGGCTTGGTGATCTCACTTACAGCGATGCCATCGTTGGCGATGATGTGATTCTTGCCTTTAGTGGTTTCCGCGGTCCAGCTATTGGGTTGCGACCTCCGGGACCCAAGGAGACTGGAAACCTCACTGAATCACACCGTTTGTGGATCAACAGTACGGCCGTTCAACGTGTGGGTACCGGGGTGATTGTGGGAGATCATTTTTACCTCTGTGGACGCAAAGGCGAAATTCAATGCGGGAGTATCTACACGGGCGAAGTGGTGTGGACTCATAAACTACGTCAGCAGGCCTGGAGCTCCATTTGTTTGGCAGATGGTCGACTCTACCTTACCGACCAGGAATCCGTTACGCATATTTTAAATCCTGGTAATAATTTCGAACTCCTTCGGCAAAATGCCATGAGGCCCAAAGAGCGTTCAAACTCCACGCTTGTTTTCTCGAATGGCCAACTCTTCCTGCGTACCTATGATCGCTTATATGCAATTGCAACGGTTCCGGAATAATTGAATCGAGATTGGAGAGTTAGCATTGTTGTCTGGACAGATACACATTCTATTGTGAACATTTTGTTCCCTTTTGACTGTGAACGAAAACTACTCTAATACCCTGAGGTTCTTTCGGAGTGCTAAGCTTTTGGTGCCATTCATTTGGTGCTGCCTGCTTGTCGCATGGATGAATTCCGCTGACGGCCAAACTACGGATTCATCCGATCCCGGTGTCAGAACAGTACGGGTTACAGTAACGACCGCGAACATTACCTTGGATGGTGTTCTCGATGAGCCTGTCTGGAAATCTTCTCTAAAGATTGGGGACCTGATACAACGGCAGCCTAATCCGGGCACGGCTCCGTCTGAACGAACCGAGGTCACATTATTGCGCGATGCCGACTATTTGTATATCGGAGTGGTGGTTTACGACTCGGAACCAGAAAAAGTTATTGGCACTCAGATGGCCAGGGACGCTAGTCTCATGTCCGATGACCGTCTTGAAATTCTGCTCGATACTTTCCGGGATCAACAGAGTGCGTTTTACTTTGCGACGAATCCAGCTGGCGCGCTGGTGGATGGATTAGTATTTGGTACTCAAGATTTGAATACCGATTGGAATGCGATCTGGGATTTAAGGACTCAACAAACGGATAAAGGTTGGACGGCCGAAATTGCTATTCCGTTTAAGAGCCTCAGCTTTCCAGCTGATAGTTCTGTTTGGGGTTTCAATATCTCACGCACCATTTTGCGAAAACTTGAGGAGGACATGTGGTCGGGCGCACGCCTGGAGAACCGTTTCCTGAAAGTTTCTGAGGCCGGTGAGATTTCGAACATGGCCGGGCTCAATCAAGGCATTGGCTTGGATGTGCGACCCTTCGTGGCGACAAGCTGGTTGCACACCAGAGCCACGGGTGACGATGACATCGATTTTGAGCCTGGCCTGGATATATTCTATAACATTACGCCCAGTTTGAAACTTACCGGAACGATTAACACCGATTTTGGAGAAACGGAAGTCGACGCGCGGCAAATCAATCTGACTCGTTTTTCGCTGTTCTTTCCTGAGAAACGTTCGTTCTTTTTGGAAGATGTCGGCGTGTTTGATTTTGCCAGTACCGGGCCTCAACCTCCCGGTGGCGCTCCCGCGGGAGGGGTGGATGTATTTCCTTTTTTCAGCCGTCGGATCGGTTTATTAGATGGAAATGAAGTGCCGTTAGATGCTGGCATCAAATTAACCGGTAAAGTGGCCAACACGGATATTGGAATTTTGGGTGTTCGTACGGGGGGTACTGATTTTGTGGACGGTAAAAACTTTATCGTTGGCCGGTTTAAACAAAAGATTTTCGAGGAATCGTATATCGGTGGGATATTTACGGACGGTAATCCGAATCAAGGCGAATCCAGCAGCACATACGGTGTCGATCTTCGGCTCGCTACTTCCAACTTTCTCGATGGTAAGAAAAACTTCATCTTCGATTCCTATGCACTGAAGTCCGATAATGGGGATACCTCGGGTGACGATGAAGCATTCGGTTTTTCCGCCCGTTATCCCAATGATAGATGGGATGGCATGCTGGTGTTTCGACAGATAGGAGAGGACTTCGATCCAGGCGTTGGCTTCGTCCAACGAAGCAACGTTCGGATGTATCGTATAGCAGGAAGTTACAATCCTCGCCCTAGGGAATTTCTGGATATCCAGCAGATGTTCCACGATGTTTATTATACATACTTTGAAAATCTCGATAATGGACTGAAGGAAAGTACAGAGCTCTACATAACTCCTTTGGATTGGCACTTTAACTCTGGGGATTCCATCCATGCTATTATAGATTACGAAAGAAGGTATGAGCGACTATTTGAACCATTTGAGATTTCCCCTGGCGTAATACTTCCTGTAGGCGAGTACAGGACTAATCGTTCGCGTATGGTTTTTGCCACTGCTAGAAAACGGCCTTTGTCCGCATTTCTGAATATCAGTTATGGAGATTTCTGGTCAGGCTCATCCGAGCAAATTGATCTCAGTTTAACTTATAACCTGCCTCCCCATTTAACCGCTTCGCTGAGAGCGAATCAAACGTTTGCAGATTTACCGCAGGGAAAATTTATCGCGCGTATTTTTACTTCAACTTTTAACTACGCTGTCTCGCCACGGCTTACATTTTCCAATTTGGTGCAGTTCGACAACCGCTCCCGGAACTTGGGTTGGCAGAGTCGCATGCGTTGGACCCCTAAACCAGGAAACGATCTGTTTATTTCCTTCAACCAGGGTTGGATTCACGAGCCTGGCAGTCTTCGATTTAATATGAGCGATACCAAGATCGCCACAAAGTTTCAGTACACCTTCCGTTTTTAAATCGTTTTCGTTCTCGTGATCTTGATCTCGATTCTGATCATAAGCAAAATCAAATAGCCTGCTAAGCCTAGTTGAGATCATATTCCTTTTTGTTTAAGTCGCTATCGAACTGACACCCGACGCGAATGGCACTAAGTTAGGGTGGCTTTGGGCGAATCTGCGGTCTGTTCCTTTCGAGGGGGTCAAACCTTCAATCCCGCATCCATTCGACAAGCTCATGGCAGGTGGCATGCACCAGCCGTCGCCTTGAAAGGCTATGGCTAGG
>JAPUIL010000336.1 GCA_027297085.1 Verrucomicrobiota bacterium
AACCGGAATAAAGCAAGTAACGCAATTTTTCAGATTGACTGGCTTGGATGCCAAAGGTTTCAGTGAAGCGTGCGACCGCTGCCGGGTCCTGTGGGGGCAAATCGATAATCGCTGAACCCCCGTTGGCGACATAGGCCTCTATGTCGTCAATTTCGCTTTCAGTCAGATCAGAGACGTGCGGAAATACGACTGCTTTGTACTTACCGAGATCTTTCGTGCCATGGACGATACAAGCGGCTTCGTATCCAATATCACTGAGCAGCTGATAAGCTCCTCGGGTCGCTTTTAATATCGTCCCACCTCCTCTTAACGAACCTCCACCAACAAAATCACCGGCGTCGTCCGGCCTGTCGCGCATCACCTGATCCCTTGTAAAATAGATCGCCACCGAAGGGGTTAGCGATTCAGCCCTGGCGATAAAGGGAAGGTGCGGTTCCAGCGCTTTAATAGCTCTCTGCAAGCCGAGCCGACGGTCGGTGTCATAGCTGTCGGGCTCGATCATCCCGTTCACCATCGGTTCGGCGCCATTCAACAGGGGATCCCAGCGATAGAAATAAAGGCCCTTCATCCCGTGTCCCAACAGGTTATTCAACTCAATCTCGATCTCCTTCCCGCTGTAGAGGATGTTGGGACCGGGCGTGGGAAACGGACCGCCCTGGAACTCGGTAACCCATGCCGGAATACCGGGATTCATGGCCTTGAGCACTTCAAACCCCATGCTCGTGCCGACCGTTTTTTCATTGGTGCCCAGGTATCGGCTCATGGTTAGAAGATTATAATTTTGGTCCTTGAAGAGCCACCAGTCCTGACCTCTTGTTTGCAGGCTCACAAAATGGGTCACGTTGTGGGTGATCAAGGCATCCGGAACATGCTTCCTGAAGATCTCACGACCCTCCAACAGAAAATCGTTCACATCGGATGCGATAAACTCACGCCAGTGAATGTAGAATTCCTCGTCGGCTTCCGTTCTTTCAGCAGGCGGACGAACGGTATCGAAATCTTCGAATTCCGTACCGAAGGTTTTATTGAAAGTCTGCACCTCGTTGAATTCCTGTTTCAAAGCAGCCCGGTATTTGGCCAGTGTATAATCGCAAAAACAGGCATTGGGAAACGGTGCTATCCAGGGCTCATTGTGTACATCCCAGGCGATCACCGAGGGATGGTCCTTGAATCGGGACACGCACTCCTCAAGGATTCTATTACGATCCTGCCGGTAAAAAGGATGATCGATACAGGCCCGCTGCCACCTGACATCGTTTGTGTCGATGGGAAGGACCGATCCATCCCCTCCGATGATTTTCGAATCGGGATACCTTTCTACAAACTCATCATTTACGTAAAACGTGGCAGTACCAAAGAGAACAGTCAGACCGTTTTCGTGAGCGATATCCAGAAGCGTGCCTACCTCGTTCAGGTCGGAATCCATGCCAATACGGATGCGTATACTGTTGAGACCGGTCTCCGCGATCATGGCAATATCCCTACGCCAATCTTCCTCCCCTCTCGGCATCCATTCCGGTCGAGTGGCCATCCCTCCAAAAGGATATTCGTAATGGGTCCCCAGTCTTATGGGATCGACATTGCCTCTATCTTCAGCAGTCTCAGTAGCGGCAGTGATGGATCTATCACAACCGACCTGAAATACCAGAAATGGGCAGAGAAGCAGGAAAAACCGGAGAACTGTAAAATAAATCGGTGGAATCTTTGGCCTTTTCTCACTCATTGCGCAAAGATGAGGACACTCTTAACATCCGTCAATAACATTTGCTATTTATAGCGATTTGAGGGGGTTAACCCTTGAATCGGTTGACTCCGCAAGCTTCGTCAAGATTACAAGGAATGACCCCGACGCCCGCATTGATACGATGATTTATCAACAACTTGGCTAAGGCTAGTGCCTAGGGTCATAGAGACATTTCTGGCGACTATTTTTACGAGTCTTGAGGTCAGTGCGGATAACTACTGGACACTCCCGAATTGCAAACTACCGAGTTCATTCGGACGGCAACGATCTTGGAACGAAGTAAAATCGAATGGGTGATACTTTCGACTAAATGGCTTCTAGAAAATGATCACTAAACTTTAGATAGTAACTTAGTAGCGCGCAAAGGCAGTAGTCGGCCACTTGTAGAAAAGGTTGCCACCATGAATGGTTGAGTTGGATTTATATCGTGACATGCTCTTCAGGGAGATTTTGCCGGTCCTTAAAGACACGGCAGACGGGCTAAGGTCTCAATTGATTTTATTGGATTTATCCCCATACTTCGATTTTCATGGCTAAACCCTTTAACAGTTTAAAACCAGGAACGAGGATAGCTGTGGTTATTTTGATAACCATCGTATCGGGTTTATTGCTACGGGCTCACGCGTCGGCCGAAGATAGTTTTAACAGTATCCAGGCGGTCTTTAAAGATAGCTGCGTAAAATGTCACGGCGCGAAAGAAAAAATCAAGGGGGATGTAAACCTCTATAAATTGAAAAGTGCTACGGATCTGATAAAGCATCCGGAGCTGGTCCAGAACATCATCGACGTTTTGGATTTTGAGGAAATGCCGCCAGAGGAAGAGGAGCCCTTGGCAGGAGAAACGCGCGCCGATATGATCGTACAACTGAACGACTTGCTCAATATGGCGGTTGCCAAGCAACAGGACTATCCGGTGACACCGATCCGTCGCATGAATCGTTTTCAGTATAATAATGCCGTGCAGGATCTGTTCGCCCTCAACCGCGATGTATTTGCGTTACCCGAACGCATGCTGCGGGAACACGGGAACTACTTCCGGCCCGAGACAGGCGTAATGCCACAAACGCTGAAGGCGGGCAGCAGGCCACTCGGAAAATCGCAACTCATAGATAAACGCCTGGGCGGGGTGGTGCCTTTTCCGCAGGACCTCAGAGCAGAGCATGGATTCGACAACCGGGCTGACCACTTGTCGCTTTCGCCACTTCTACTGGAATCCTTTTTGAAGCTCAGCCGTTCGATAGTGGAGAGTCACGATTTCAATGAAGACAACTGTGGCATCTGGAATGACTTCTTTGTTGGACCCAGCTGGGTGGAAACAGCCGAACAGGGAGTCAAGGAAAGACTCCGTGTGTTTTTAACGCGGGCGTTTCGTCAGCCGGTTGAAGCATCGCTGTTGCAACGTTACACTAACTACGCGGTTTCGCAGATCGAATCCGGCGCGACATTTACCGATAGCATGAAAATAGTCGCGTCGGCGGCCCTGGCCTCTCCTCGATTTCTGTATCTCTATGATCGAGCCGCTTCAGACAGTTCGTCCGGCATGATCGACGATTTTGAGATGGCGTCGCGGCTATCGTTTTTCCTCTGGGGCAGCATTCCTGATCAGGAGCTGCTCGAACTAGCCGAGGAAGGAAAGCTAAGTAATAAACGAGTATTGAGTCAGCAGATCGACCGCATGCTGGCGGACAAGAAAGTCAAGCGTTTCTGCGATAGTTTCCCCTCCCAGTGGTTGCAACTCGAACGAATCATTTCTTCCGTGCCCGATCCGGATATCTATCCGGATTTCTACTTCGCGAAATTTCGAGCCAGCATGCACATGATGATGGAGCCGCTCTTGCTCTTCGAAACAGTTCTCATAGAAGACCGCTCCATCCTGGAATTGATTGATTCGGATTTCAGTTACCGGAGTGACTTGCTCGACTCGTGGTATATCGATGGGACACGTCCAAATAACGTACCGCCAACGGCTGTTCCATTCCAACGAGTCCCGCTAATGGATCGTCGGGAAGGTGGAGTCATCACAACAGCAGCCGTCATGACCATGACTTCCAATCCGACACGGACTCAGCCAATAACAAGGGGAGCCTGGATTGCAGCCGTCATTTTTAACGACCCTCCCGAACCGCCACCAGCGGATGTGCCTCCTTTGAAAAAGGTGGAGGAAGCACCCGAATTGGCAAATCTCACCCTGAGGGAACGTATTGCCCAACACCGCGAGCGGGAAGACTGT
>JAPUIL010000337.1 GCA_027297085.1 Verrucomicrobiota bacterium
CCAACGCCCTGGCCGATGCCGTGGGGGCGCGTCTATTCGAGCTGCCCATCACCGCCGAAAAGATCTATCACGCTTTAAAGGCGAAGAACCGGTAGATGGTGTAAAGTCGAGAGTCCCGCGCTCGATGATCCAATCTAGAAGACGGGTGTAGCCAATAAAGCTCAGGATCATCCATCGTCGGGTTTTTCCTCTTGCTTCTCGAGCGTCTCTTCTTGATTATGACCGAAGTAAGCTCACGACGAAGCCCTCAGCGGAAGCCAAATTGTCCTATGCTTATCTGCCCCTAACTACTCGGCCTAACCTGCTTTCTTTCTGTGAGAATGTTCAGTGTCGGATTACAAAATTTATTGTAATATACAAGATATTTTGTAATAATTGCTCTCTATGCACAAAGTCCTTATAGCTTGGATTGGTAATACAGATCTTCGCGCATCACGGGGCGAATTGGGTGCTAGTCTTGGTCCCATCGGCCAAGCTGCACGCAGTCGCTCCTTTACACATTTCATCATGGTTTCCGACCATGCTCGAACCGCAGAAGCCAGTTATTCCGATTGGTTACGAACTATTACGAGGGCCGACGTCAAAATCCATCACGTTCGACTTAGCAGTCCTACCCATTTCGGAGAGATCTACGAAAGCGCCAAATCGGCTATCGAAAGGTTAGACAAGGAATTAGGTCTCGCCAATGTTCGACTCACTTACCATCTGAGCCCGGGAACCCCACCCATGGCAGCTATTTGGATATTATTGGCAAAGACCTCATATCCAGGAGAAATGATCGAGTCATCGCCAGAACAGGGGGTTAAAACGGTTTCTATTCCCTTCGACATTGCCGCAGATTATCTACCTGATATTGTTCAGCAAAGAGATGACGAAATAGTACGTCTCACCCAAGGATTACCACCCGAAACACCGGAATTTAATGCAATTATCCATCATGATAAGGCGATGAAAAGAGTCTTGGTACATGCCCGTCGTGTAGCGTTACATAACATCCCGGTTTTAATTCAAGGTGAATCCGGCACAGGGAAAGAGCTTCTTGCGCAGGCTATTCATATGGCGAGTTCGCGTAGGGGTGGACCGTTTGTTGCAGTTAATTGTGGGGCAATTCCTACTGAATTGGTCGAAGCGGAGTTCTTTGGCCACGTAAAGGGGGCCTTCACAGGAGCCACTCAGGCACGAGAGGGTTATCTGGAAGCCGCCGATGGAGGCACTCTGTTTCTGGACGAGATCGGCGAGTTGGCCCTGAGCGCACAAGTGAAACTGCTTAGGGCTCTACAAGAAGGAGCAGTACAAAAAATTGGCTCAAATTCACTCCGTAAAGTTAATTTTCGAGTCATCGCCGCGACCAATCGGAATCTTTTCAACGAGGTCGTAAAGGGCGGGTTTCGCGAAGATCTCTTTCACCGCATAGCTGTCGGGGTACTGAACATGCCACCCTTACGCGAACGAAAAGGTGACCTCAACCCGCTCATTGATTATGTTCTTGATCGAGTTAATCGGGAATTTTCCACACAGCCTGGTCGAAAGCATAAAAAAATTTCTGCAGGGGCAAGAAATCTTATGCACCGGCATCCGTGGCCGGGGAATGTTCGGGAACTCTTCAATTGCCTTTCCCGAGCCGTAATCTGGTGTTCTGAGGAAACTATTTTGACAGAAGATATCCGGGAAGCACTTTTCCCGATTTCCACGGAAAATCCTGCTGAGGGCCAAGTATTAAATCTTAGTTTGGGCACGGACTTACGCCTCCAAGAGATACTTGCAAAAGTTGCGCGCCACTATCTGAGTCGTGCGCTTGTTGAAGCTAAGGGCAATAAAACCAGGGCCGCACAACTAGTCGGTTTGTCGAACTATCAAACATTCACTAACTGGATGGAAAAATATGGAACTGAATATTAGTGGCACGCGGATTGCTCTATACAATTTTCAAATAAACATTCTCAATGTAAGGAGCGGTTCAAAGCAAAAGGGTACCGATCATGGCAGAGGTTCTATTATTTTTCGTACTAGGTTTTACGGCCGGATCAATCATTTTGCTCGCTTTTTTATTATGGAAAAATCCAAACTCCAAGCTTGCAGCCATTGAAATCCATCTTGATATGGTAGAAAAAGGTCAAGACAGGATCGAGCGCGCAATCCATGAAGAAGTAGCTGAAAACAGGAATGAATCTAGTCAGTCTATGAAGTCCTTCACGGACTCGATTCTGTCGCGGATATCCGAGCTTAGTAGTTCACAAAAGAACCAGCTGGACATCTTTTCTAACCAAATATCCGAATTGACTAGGATCAATGAAGTAAAACTCGATAAAATTCGAGAAACCATGGATAAAGAGTTGAGTTCCTTTCAGGCGGAGAGTAATTCAAATGCAAAGCAGAGCAGAGAGGAGACGTCCAATTCACTGAAATCGTTTGAGGATTCACTTTTATCTCGGATGACAGATATTTCTGTACTGCAAAAGAACCAGTTTGATTCATTTTCTACGCACCTCACAACTTTAACACAGACGAATGAAGGGTTGCTGGAGAGACTTCGCAACTCGGTTGAAGAAAAACTCAAATCACTTCAAGAGGACAACAGCAAAAAACTGGAGGAAATGAGATCTACTGTAGACGAAAAGCTACATGCAACCCTCGAACACCGCTTAGGTGAGTCATTCAAGCTAGTTTGCGATAGGCTGGAATTGGTACACAAAGGGCTTGGAGAAATGCAGACGCTAGCCTCAGGCGTAGGGGACCTCAAGAAGGTTCTAACGAATGTTCGGGCTAGAGGTGTTTGGGGGGAGATCCAACTGGGAACTCTCCTTGAGCAGATCCTGACGAAAGACCAGTATCTTGAGAACGTGGCAACTAAGAAAGGAAGTAACCAGAGGGTTGAATTCGCTATAAAATTGCCTGGTCAAAGAACAACAGGCGGAGCCGAGGTCTTGCTTCCGATAGATGCAAAGTTTCCAATAGAGGATTATCAGAGACTCGCGGACGCTCAAGAACGCTTCGATACATTGGCTATTGAGGAAGCACAGAAACAGTTGCAGCGTCAGATCAAAGTGGGAGCTAGAGATATCAGGGATAAATATCTGGATCCACCAAACACAACAGATTTTGGCCTGATGTTTTTGCCGATCGAAGGCTTATATGCGGAAGTTCTTCGTACTCCTGGACTGTGCGAAACCATGCAAAGGGAGTATAGAATAGTTGTAACGGGACCTACGACATTAGCAGCGATTTTGAACAGCCTTCAGATGGGTTTCAGAACTTTAGCCATTGAGAAACGCTCAAGTGAAGTATGGGACCTTCTCGGAGCCATCAAAACAGAATTCGGAAAGTTTGGAGATATTCTTGAAAAAACTCATAAGAAACTACAAGAAGCCACCAATACGATCGATGACGCGAGTAGAAAAACCCGAACGATTGAAAGAAAGTTAAGACAGGTACAGGAAGTACCATCACAGGAAGGAAAGAGCTTGCTAGAAAAGGCCAAGTAATCCGTGGATATAGCTGAAAATCCCAGTGAGTGATTTTTCGAAAGAAACTGATGCCAGGATCCTGATTGACGAGATGTTACGTCAAGCAGGCTGGGATCCGTCTGATAAGTCTCAGGTGCTCACCGAAGTGTCCATTCGAGATACCTCAGGGATGGTCGCCGATCCAGTTACGCCCTACAAATCACAGCAGTCCCGCCAAACGTCTGATGGTGATGAAATCCCCACTGGACGGGCCGATTACGTGCTCATGGACCGCCGCGGTCGCCCCCTTGCGGTCATAGAAGCCAAGCGCACTGCTATTGAGCCTTATACTGCGAAGCAGCAAGCCTTACCGTATGCCAAGAAAATCGGCTCGCCGTTTATCTTCCTAACAAATGGTGAACTAATCTATTTCTGGGACTATGGCAACGACGACGCTCGAATTGTCAATTCGTTTTTTTCCCGCCGTGATCTTGAGCGATTGATAGAGATGCAGGCGACTCGAAAACCACTCGCGACGATTGAGATTCCCGAGTATTACATGCACCAGGGAGAAACCCGACAGGTGCGCCCTTACCAGCGGGAGGTGATGCAGGCGTTGGACCATGCGGTGGAGTTGGGCAAACGCCGCTTCCTGATCGAGCTACCCACCGGCACCGGGAAAACCGATCTCACTTGTCTTTACCTGAAACGACTCATTCAAGCTGGACGCGCCGAGCGAGTCCTGTTTCTGGTCGACCGGGAACAACTTGCAAAACAGGCACTCGAAGCCATTCAGGGCATCCTTAACCAGCACAGCAGTTACTGGTTAAGGCCCGGCATGGTTCGACAAGAACAACAGCTCACGGTGTGCCTACTCCAGACCATGATCAGCCGCTTCACAGAATTTACTAGCGGCTATTTCGATGTAGTTATCGCTGACGAATGCCACCGCTCCATTTATGGTGCATGGCAAACCGCGCTCACGCATTTTGATGCGTTTCACGTCGGTCTCACCGCAACTCCCTCGATATATATTGAACGGAACACGTTCCAGTTCTACCAGTGTCGTGACGGGGAGCCGGATTTTGCCTTCCCGATCCAGCAGGCATTCCAGGACGGTTATCTGGTTCCATACAAGTTTGCTACCGGCATTACCGTCTTCTTAGCCGAAGGCGCTGAGGTGGACGAAGAGACTTACGATCCAGCCGAATTTGAACGCAAATGGACCAACGAAGACACTAATAGAAAGATGATGCAGGAGTTCGACCGACTGGCCTGGGAGAATTACAAAGAGCTTGCCCCGGCTCAAAAGATTGGCCCAGGAAAAACCATTGTTTTTGCCATCACCAAGCGCCACGCCGCCCGTCTGGCTCATTACTTGAATCAACTCCACCCTGAACTCAAGGGTCGATACGCCGAGATCATTACCAGTGATGTTACTAACGCCGACGACCTCATTCGAAAGTTCAAGCGCGAGGACTATCCCCAGGTGGCTGTCAGCGTGGGAATGCTGGACACGGGTTTCGACTGCCGTGAGGTGCTTCATTTGGTCATGTGCCGCCGCGTGCGCAGCCCCATCCTTTACCAGCAGATACGCGGGCGCGGAACACGCACCGCCGACCACATTCAGAAACAGAAGTTTGTCATATATGACTTCTTTGGCAATCATGATTATTTCAACGACAGTGATACTGACGTTTTCACCGGTACCGGGGGCGGGCATGCTACTAGCGGTGATCGTAAACCACCCAAGCCTCCTGGTGAACTCATCGAACTTGGTCTCGAAGACGAGTGGCTGCATGCAGTCACCTACGTCGAGGTAGGGCTGGATGGTGAGCGCGTCGACAAGCGGGACTACGTCACCAATTGGGAGACGACCGTTCGGTCCGCCGTGAAAGACGATCCCATAATCCAGAAAGTCCGTCAGGGCAAGTTGCTCACGGAAGACGAGGAAAAGGCACTGGCGGAACGCCTCAATAAGCCGGAGATGTATTTCAACGAAGAGAACCTTCGTAGAGCATACCGCCAGCCGGGAGGCAACCTCATTAATTTCATCAAGGCGGCTCTCGGCAGACTCAAG
>JAPUIL010000338.1 GCA_027297085.1 Verrucomicrobiota bacterium
GCCTCTTCGATAATCTTGACCTCTTTCCCTGATTCTTTATCGACAATCCAAATATCTCCGCCACTGTGTACACCAAATACATCGGCCGGTTCCAGCTTCCTGTTGGATTGATTCGACCGGACAAACAGGATTTTCTTACCATCGGGCGACCATGAAGGCTGGATGTTGTCAAAAGTTCCTTTTGTTAGTTGGATTATCTTACCAGTTTGTAAATTCTTGACAAAGATATGTTTGTACCCTTCGGTTTCTCTACAGTAGACGATTTGCGAGCCATCTGGAGAAAATGAGGGGTATTCTTCAAGGTCCTCAGAAGAAGTTACCTGTCTTAAGGTAACTTGGAGTGGTTTTGAAAGCTTCACCTCTTCTGCCTGCCGTGAAGTCACATCGCCTCTTTGCCATAAATATATGCTTAAAAAAATTAGAAGAACGAAGATAGCTACTAAGCTGGTGTAGAAAGCTAACTTTTTTCTGTGAAGGGTCGTCTGAGCAGGTTTGACTCTTGTTATACCGGATTCGAGTTGCTTTTTAAGCATTTTCAAATCTGTCAGCATCTCGTCCGTGTGTTGATAACGCTCACCTGGATTCTTAGCTAAAGCCTTGTTAATAATCCGTTCCAATTCCGCCGGCACACCAGTCCTTAGACCCGTTAATGGTTCGGGATCTTCATTCAAAATGGAATACATCACCGCCTGCTCATAATCCGCTTTGAAGGGCTGTTGCCCAGCGACCATCTCATACAATAATACACCCAATGCCCAGATGTCTGTCCGATGGTCTGCATCAGTCCCTTTCGTTTGTTCAGGTGACATATAGGCCACCGTGCCCAGGGTCATGCCAGTCTTGGTGAGTTTGGTCCCTCTTGCCAGCTTTGCCAGACCGAAATCAACAATTTTAGCCACGCCATCACTCGTAATCATAATATTGGCGGGATTGATGTCTCTGTGGATAATGCCCTGTCGGTGGGCTTTCGCCAGACCCTCTGAAACTTGGATGGCGATGTCGATGGCCTCGTCCAGTTTCAGAGGACCGTGCTCGATTTTATTCTTCAGAGTTTCGCCTTCGTAATAGGACATGGCGATGAACATTTGCCTGTCCTCGGTCTCGTCGATCTCGTAGATGGTGCAGATGTTCTGGTGGTCGAGGGCTGAGGCTGCCTTGGCTTCGTGGATGAAACGCTTCTTTTCTTCCTCAGCCTGGCTAAGGTGGGGTGGGAGAAACTTCAAGGCGACGGAGCGGTCGAGTTTTGTGTCTTGGGCTTTGTACACGACACCCATGCCACCCTCGCCCAGCTTTTCGAGGATTCTGTAATGTGATATCGTTTGACCAATCATCCTTACTCACCATGCAATTCGCTTAGGGTAAGAACCTCGTGGTTCGTACAATTTGGTTTCACAAGGGCATGAGGGGTCATGGTTCCTTAAAGATAGCGTTCCTTTAGAACCTGTACATGGTGCAATTCGTGGCCTGCTACAATGTACGGAATACAACGTACTGAGAATTCAAATCCACTTGCAATGCCCTTTCTGAGCATCATGTCATCATCAAAACTTCGGAAAAGGAGAAGGTTGGATTTCCGAAGCTCTCGGAACTCATCTGTGATGCTCCGCAGAGTACGTTGACTGAAGTTCGAGTTCTGGACATACTCATCCTGCTCAAAACTGGGTAGCGGGTTCTTGTCATTTCTGCTGAAGGAGAACGCCCGAAACGCGAATACCCTCTCGGTGTCAATTACGTGTCCAATTACCTCCTTTATGTTCCACTTGCCAGTTGCATAGCGATAGTCTGCCTTTTCGTCACCGACAGCGCCAAGTAGTTGTAGCGTCATGTCGAGCTGCCGCTCCAACATATCCAAAATTCGCCCATCGGGCACGAGACTTATGTACCGACCGTAGTAGGGTGCATACTCCGAAGGGTTTGGTCTATTGATGTTTGCCATCAGGCGTCCTCCTCATCTAGTTCCATGAAATAATGCGCCAAAGCATCTCTCTCATCCGTCTTATTATTAATTGCCTGTTACCGTATCTGCTAATTTTTTTTGGCTAGATCCATCCGCATTCATTATGTAAATCTCAAGATCTCCATCCCTATCGGAAACAAATGTTATCTTAGTTCCATCAGGTGACCAAGAAGGAAAAGAATCTACTCCGGAGTCCTTTGTTAATCTTGTTTGATCAAATCCATCCGCGTTCATTACATAAATCTCAGAATTCTTATCGCTATGGGAAGAAAATACCATTCTAGTTCCATCCGGAGACCAACGCGCAGAACCATCATCTCCAGCAGAATTATTTGTTAGATTTCTTTGGTTAGATCCATCAGCGTTCATTATGTAAACCTCAAAATTTCCATCCCTATTAGAATCAAATGCTATCATAGCTCCATCTGGAGACCAATCTGGATAATTATCTCTAGCTGGATCCTTTGTTAACCGTCGAAGATTAGTACCATCAGCCTCCATTACAAAAATATCGTAGTTGCCATCCCTATAGGATTCAAACGCTATCATAGCTCCGTCTGGAGACCAGGAAGGATTAAAGTCTCCAGCAGAATTATTGGTCAAGTTTCTTTGGTTGGATCCATCAGCGTTCATTACATAAATCTCAAAATTGCCATCGTTGCCGCCTGTAACATACGCTATTTCGGTTCCATCTGGAGACCAAGAAGGTCTTCCCTTATTTGCTTTATCATTTGTTAATGGTTTTTGGTTAGATCCATCAGCATTCATTATAAAAATCTCGGAATTCCCATCCCAATAAGATGCAAATGCTATCTTGGTTCCGTCTGGAGACCAATCAGGGAGGAGATTTCTTGTTAAATGTGAAGTAGGATTATTGGGTAGGCTACTTAACAAAAAAGGAGTTAACATACCAGCCATTGATGCCTTTCGCCCAATGCTTTTTCCTTTTTGAATAAACGATTCCAAATTCATTCTTAACCTCCTTGGCCTCTGATCCGGATATCTAACCGAGCCTGCTATATGCTCTTTTGTAATTCCTCGCGACGTGAATCGCTGTCAGACCTACTCGTTTGACATCCAGTCCGTAAATCCGTTAGGGTTCGGGGTCTTCATTTATAATGGAATACATCACCGCCTGCTCATAATCCGCTTTGAAGGGCTGTTGCCCGGTGACCATCTCATACAACACTGCACCCAATGCCCAAATGTCTGTTCGATGATCTACCTCAGTCCCTTTCGTTTGTTCAGGTGACATATAAGCCACAGTGCCTAGGGTCATGCCAGTCTTAGTGAGTTTGGTACCCCTTGCCAGTTTTGTCAGACCAAAATCAACAATCTTTGCCACGCCATCACTCATAATCATAATATTGGCGGGATTGATGTCTCGGTGTACAATACCCTGTCGGTGGGCTTTCGCCAGACCCTCAGCAACTTGGATGGTGATATCGATGGCCTCGTCCAGTTTCAGAGGACCCTGCTCGATTTTCTTTTTCAGAGTTTCGCCTTCGTAATAGGAGTCGGCGCCTGCGTTTGCTGCTTCCTTCACTCATTGGCTGTCAGAGGGTTGCGAACAAGATGGGCATTCTTTCGGAGGTGACGCACTCGAACTCGAAAGCGATCTTCATGTAGCTCCCGTGGGCTCGCCCCCTAACGTGATCATCACGCGCAAAAGGGGTTGGTAACACGTGGCTGCGAATCCAAAATCAACTTCGAGAGAGCACTGAACGTACTTAAGAATCCACAGCTCTTTTGTCGGGTGAATGAATTGTTATACTGTATATTAGTCAATTCTACTCATTTCATCTGCGCTAACAACGCCTGGAAACGTGGATTGCCCCGTAGTGGGTCAAGGTCAGAATCGTTCTCGATCCACTCTTTGTGGGCAAAGCCAACCTTCAGTGCCTTTTCTAAAAAATCGATTGCTTCTTCGATTCTACCTGAGAGGGAGTAGATACAAGCTACGTTATAGAGAATCGCTTCCTCTTCGGGGTCTATTTTCAGCGCCTGTTGAGCCCGCTCCAGCCCTCGCTCCTGCTCGCCCAATTCGATGAGGGCGCCCGCGCTCAGGTAGAGCGCACGCGCATCATCCGGGTTGAGTTGCAAATGTCTTTCGGCAATATCAAGACCTCTCCGTTGGACAATCCGCGCATCATCTTGACGAGCCAATCCATTGTATACCGTACCGAGAAGGAATGGCGTCTGGTAGTCCTCCGGGCGTACTTTACTCGCCTCTTCAAATAGCTTAGCTGCTTCTTTCAGGTTTCCTTGTGCAAAAGAGCAACGTGCATACAAGTAATAAGCTTCAAAGAGCCTTGGGTTTAGTCGAATTGCAGTCTCGAACTCTCCTTCTGCTTCTTTGTATCGTTTGCTCAGCGAGAGTGCGTGTCCATGCGCCACATGGGCTTCAGCGAGATTCGGGTCAAGCCCCAGGGCCTTCCTGCTAGCCTTCTCGGCCCCCCTGAGATTCTCTTCGGTGCTTTCCCAGTACAAATAGAGCCAGGAGTAACAGTCGGCAATTCCTGCATATGCGAGGGCATAGCTTGGATCGATTTCTGTTGCCCGAGTGAACATTTGTCTTGCAAAGTCAAGACTTCGGCGACGCGCCTCATAGAAGAACTTACGACCTCGCAAGTAGTAGTCATAAGCCTCAATGTCGGTTGTCGGCACTTCTTCCAGGGCACGCTGTTCGTTCTCGCTCAGCACAATCCGGAGGGCTCACACAATATTTTCCGCGATTTCTTCTTGTATGTCGAAGACATCTTTGAGTTCTCGATCGTAGCTCTCCGACCAGAGAAGATAGCCGTCGGCAATTTTGATGAGCTGGGCGGTGATGCGCAGACGATTGCCGGCTTTGCGCACGCTGCCTTCCAGAACATGTGCCACGTTCAGCTTTTCCCCCACCTCGCGAATATCGACTTTTTCACCTTTGAAGTAAAAGGATGAGGTGCGCGCGGCAACGTGCAGATTTTCTAAGCACGTTAAGGCGTTGATAATTTCCTCCGCCATGCCATCGCAGAAATACTCCTGCTCGGGGTCAGCGCTCATGTTGGCAAAAGGCAGTACGGCGATTGAGGGAATTTTCTTTTGTTCTTTTTTCGTGCTTTCCGAGGTTGGTTTCGCGCCACCTTTCTTGAGATCAGCCAATAAGTCTTTTGCACCCTGATAGCGAGCGTCCCGCGTCTTTTGCAGCGCCTTTTCCAGAGTTTCAACGAGCGGCTCAGGAACATCATGTCGAAGTTCGGTGACTGACTCTGGCTCTTCGTTCAAGATTGAATATATCACCGCCTGCTCATAATCACTCTTAAATGGCAAGCGACCAGCGAGCATCTCATACAACACGACACCAAACGACCAGATATCTGTTCGATGGTCTATCTCATCTCCTCGAGCCTGTTCGGGCGACATGAATGCTGCTGTCCCAACCGTCGTTCCCACTTTCGTGACCTGCGCGCCACCTCTGACCTTCGCCAGGCCGAAGTCCATTATCTTCACCCCGCCACTCTCCGTCAGCATGATATTGGCGCTCTTGATATCACGATGCACAATCCCTTTCTTGTGCGCTGCATGCAGTCCCTCAGCAATTTGGGTGGCGATATTTATCGCTTTTTCAATCGGCAAGGAGCCTTGTGCAATCTCTTCCTTTAATTCATGTCCCTCGACATACTCCATGACGATGAACGTTTCATCATTGGCTTGTTCAATCGCATAGATGGTTGCAATGTTCGAATGGTTGAGCGCTGCCGCGGCCTTTGCTTCTGTAGTGAAACGCTGCCGCTGTTGGGCACTAGCTGAGATTTGACGGGGGAGGAATTTGATGGCAACGGTGCGGTCGAGCTTGGTGTCTTGGGCTTTGTAGACGACGCCCATTCCACCTTCGCCGAGCTTCTCGAGTATGCGATAGTGGGAAATTGTTTGACCTATCATCTGACCACCTTGCTGCAGCTCCCGCCAAGAGATGGCGGGATCCTCAACATCACAGCCACTCGTTCCGCTTTCCAGAATCCCGCTTTGTGAGCGGAATCCAAGAAGCGGGACGGACAAACGCTCGTGGGTGATGTTGGGACTTCACCGAGTTTTTCGAGTATCTTGTCCCGCCTTGCGGGATCCCGTAAAGCGGGATAGTGGGAGATGGTCTGTCCGACCTGTCCGCCGTCTTTCTGGGGGATCATTTTTTCCTCATCTCCTTCATCCAATTCACCACGAGTGTTATGGGCGACGTGACCTCGGGTTCGATTTGAGTGTTGACCAGAAATCGCCTTCCATCACTGAAGATGTCATAAACACTTCCCTCTCGAATTGGCTGTGTTTCGAAGAGTGATCGCACACCGGTCACGTTTATTGCCGACCCTGATGCCTTGATCTCAGCCACCATTAAGTTGTCATCTTCCGCCAGGTAGAACAATTCTCTTCCATCGCGCCCCCAACGCGGTAGCGTTCCTCCCGCTGTCGAGATCTGCCATTTACCGCCGGGACCGGGAAAAGGTCTCACGTAAATCTCATTCCGACCGGATTCATCAGATGTGTAGGCGAGCCACCGCACATCGGGGGAGAATTGGGCATCCCGCTCGTTGAATTCCGTCTGCAAGAATACAAATGGTTCTCTATCCCCCATGAGGGGAAGCACCCAGATGTCACCACGTGTCGCTGATCCTCCATTGACGGTCATGGATATGAATTTTCCATCTCTCGACCAACCCTCAGGGATTTTGTCTTTGTCGGATTCGTAGAGGAGTTCCTCATTACTGGCGCCGCTCGACGATTTTCGATAAACATCAAACTGACCATTGCGGTTGGAATCAAAAACAATCTGATTGCCATCGGGAGACCATATGACTTCAAACTCAACAGCGAGGTCAAAAGTGAAGCGAGTCTTAATCCCACGTTCGATGTCATAGATCCAAATATCCTGATTTCGCGACTTTGCATCGAACGTGCCCACAGCAACCTTCCTTCCATCCGGTGAAAGCCGGGGAGTAT
>JAPUIL010000339.1 GCA_027297085.1 Verrucomicrobiota bacterium
ATTGGGACCCGAGTCAGTTCGTAACCGAGGCATCTACGGTATTGTTTCCGCACAGGAATATCGCAGTCAAGATTACGGTCATATTTGCCTGCTCATGCACGATAAGCTGCCGCTCGAAGGAGCAAAGGTTAATCCCAACAACTGGCCCGTCTTTGGCCAGGTAAGTCAAATGATCCGTGAGCACGGTGGTTACGCTTTTCACGCCCACGGTGGCGCTTCCAAAGAAATCTACGCCGACTATGTTCAAGGCACGACGGACGGAGTGGAATTGCTGCAAATGGCCCATTACCGCGGTATCGGATTGGAGGGATGGTACCGCATTTTGAACATCGGTTTCCGTTTCCCGGGTGTTGCCGGCAGTGATTTTCCATATGTGAGGGCGCTGGGCGATTGTCGTACCTATGTTTATTCCGAGGAACGTCCCAGCTTTTCAACCTGGGCACGGCGCGCGGCCGAAGGGCGCAGCTTTTTTACATCGGGGCCCCTGCTCTTGCTCGAAGTAAATGGGAAACGGCCCGGTGATATAATCGACTTTGAGGACGGTCTTCCGCAACCTGTGAGCGTGCAGTTGAAAGTCCGCAGTGAAGTCACGCCCGTTCAATACCTGGAATTGATCCTGAACGGAAAAACCTTTGAACGTTGGACGCTACCATCCGGAAGCGAAAACCTGGGTGTTTGGCATCAAAGGCAGGTTGATCTTGGGATCGAAAAGCCTTCCTGGATCGCAGCCCGGGCTTACGGAGTTTCCGCAACAGGACGCAGCGACGCGGAAGCTCACACCAACCCAGTTTATATGTACCACCAGGGCCGCAAACCCTTTCAAGCAACCGACGTGGACTGGCTGGCAGAAAAACTGGAGGGTCAGATATCGAAGCTCAGTCAGAGGACCTTTCCGGAAAAAGCCCAGGCTCTGGAATTTTTCAACGAATCTCGACGTCAACTGCTTGATTTGGAGCAGTAAAAACCGGAAGAGAATAAGCAGCCAGTCGTCGTTTCCAGCTTCGGCACGGCACAACGGGTGAAAATGAGATTATAGCCGCTCAAGATATTTATCTAAATTTTTCTAACGGCGATATTTACCCATCAAGGCTTCGCCGGGTGCAACCCCTTCAACTGTTTTACTCCCATCAACTACCAGGGTGCCATTGATCAAAACGTAAGGGATTCCTTCCGAAAATTTCAGTCCACCCTCAAAGGTCGCTTTATCAATAACGATTTCCGGGTCGAAAATTGTGATATCTGCATCAGCACCGACCTGTATTCGCCCTTTGCGGGCTGCAGCAGGAACAAAAGTCTCTAATCGTTGTGCGGGCATTAAGGTCATCTTCCTGATAGCCTGAGGTAAGGACAAAACCTTTTCCTCTCTTACGTATTTTCCCAACACGCGAGCATACGCGCCAGCCGATCTGGGATGGGCGCCCGGAGCATAGGGCATGCTGTCCGATGCGATCATGGTACTTTTCCGACGCAACCCGTTTTGTATCCATGGTTCCTTCATCATATGAATGATTACAGTACCACCTTCAGCACGGTACTTTTCAAAGGTTTCGCGATTTAGTCTCTCCCCGGTTTTCACCCATTGAAGATCCCCATAACTGATGTTTCTGCTTTCTTGCCAGCCTTCGTCAAAGATGCTTGACTGAAGCCCAGTCGAACCGGCCGTGTAGGGATACATTTCGGTGGTTACGTCAAAGCCCCGATCCTGCGCGGCTTCGACCAGATCGATGGCGAAATCAATTTTGCCCAATGACGCGCTATTGATGTGAACGATATGTAATGGGGTGTTCCAGGATATTGCGTCTGTCATTACTTCCTGAATACCCACAATGCCCGGGCTACGAACATGCACGAATACCGGAGCCGAAAAACCAGCTGCGTTTTCGAACAATCGGAATATTTCCTCATGGGATGCTCCAGGCAAATACCCGAGCAGTAATCCAATGCCGATTCCACCCGCATACAATTCTTCCTCAACCAGCCGATTCATCTTCTGAATCTCATTTAGGGTCAATGTATCGTAATTCGCAGAGTCTATTTCTTCCATCCGGTAATTACGAACGTCTGGATGATCCGTTCCATGCTCCTCGGTTAGTTCGTCAAGCCTTGCAAGTTTCGAAGCGAATTTGACCATAGCGGCTGTTCGGGCGGTTCTGTGAGATACGGATGCGCCGTAGTTAATTAGCGATTTTCCTTCCTTGGATGCCAACCAGGTTCGAAGGTCCTGCCTTCCTGATTCGAGATCCAGTGCGGTTGTCACTCCATCATGAGCCTTGTATTCACCGGATTCCTCCGATTGTCCGTGAACATGCAAATCGATAAAACCTGGAGCGACTACGAGACCAGTTGCATCAATCGTGCGATTCCCCTCCAGAGGCTTGGTTGAGACTTCGGCAATTCGACTCTCCAGAATGCCTACGTGACGAATTGCATCAAGTCCAGTCTCCGGATCGATCACCCGACCATTCGCAATTACGATGTCAAATTCTACCGCCATGCACGGTGCGGTTAGAAGAATACAAATTATTGAGAATAACCGGAATTTGCTTTTCAGCGGCACGACGACCGAGGTGACTGTTTTTATGTTCATTTTTTAAAGTATTGTCTCTTTGTTCTTGTTATTCCGCGCTGGGCTTGTAGCAGGATGTGTCGTCACTTGGTTCATGTATTGGGTCTTTAACTACTAATCCTCCAACAACGCATCAAACCGCGGATTCCCCCGCAGCCGCGTTCCGTTCAGTAGGTTTCAGGATATTTTCCAGTTCCATTCCTTAATCTGGTATATCAAGGTTTCGGGACAATATCGCCATGCCATGGCAGGGCCAGTGTCGGCTTGTTGACAAATCGGTCTGCATACACCACCAACTCCGCACCCGCGCCCGGAGCCAGATGAACAGTGAAAAACCGGTCATCGATAGCGTAGGACTCGCCGTTTACTTCGACACGGCTGCACTGGTGCTCCCCGTATGAGCCGGTCTGGACGATGACTGTGCGACCCTCGGTCTGGCTGAGATTCACCAGCGTGACATTCGTCTTCTCCTTGTTCATTCCTGTCACCAGCGCGGCGACATCCTCCGGGATGCCCGACCGAACTCGCTCGGGATCGAAGTACCGTAACCGGGCAAGCTGCCTATACTGCATTCCAGAAAGGTTTGCGCCGCACATCAGCCTGTTCAGATTCGTGACGGCCCCGTAGTGGTTCTGCCTCATAGGCCAGTCCACCAGCCGCGTCTCAGGCGTGGTTTCATCGTTGCGCATCCTTTCGTTATCCCCGCGCACCTCCTCGAATCCTTGCTGGAGCGACTGGACGGGATAGCCGGGATTTCTGCCCTCGAGAAATTCGACCCATCCGTTTTTATGAATGCGTTCGAGGTCCTTTGGTTCCATCGAGTAGAGATACAGGTCGATTAACTCGTTCATGTACCCATTGCGCTGGTAGTTGTACCATTTGGGCTCGGTGACTTTCTTCTCCTTCCAGTAGATGTCGCCGTCCTCCCACCAGTAATCGGGGGCCTCCGACTTCTCGCCCCGCACGCCGTAGTTCCGTGGCAGATACACAATCCCGTCCTCAACCTTCTTCGCAGCGAAGATGTTGTCCATCTGCCAGCGGAGGACATCGATGTATTTCTGGTCGCCTGTTACCAGAAGCGCGTTGGCGAATCCGGCCCACATGCCCATCGAGAACAAGCTACGGTACTGGACACCGGACGCAGGGTACCAGAACACGGCATCCCACGACCCGTAAGATCCGCCGTACCAGCTGCCCTCCGCGGTCCCCCCGCCGATGGTGCCGTCAAGGCCGATGGTGGAGGGGATATTCCCGCCGTTCTTGTCGATCCGCTCCGCCCAGGCGTCCACATACTCCACCAGCCAGTCCTTGTACTTCTCCTCGTGGGCGAGCGCGTAGGCGTTCAGTGCGAGGTTGGTCGTGAGCAGGTTCAACGGGTTATCGCCGACAACCTCCGCCAGCTCATAGACCTGCACCAGATATTCGTTTTCGTACTTCTCCGGGGTCATCTCCTCCATCTGGCGGCTGCCGTATCTGCCGTGCAGCATGTGGTACTTGCCGGGTATCATGTCGCCAGCCCAGTCGACCGGCCGCGCACGCCGCATCAGGGGTCCTCTGCTGCCGTTCATCATACTCCGGATAAGCTTGTGTTCCGGATCGTAGTTCGGGGCGTCCGGGTCCTCGTTCATGTAGAATCCCGCGAACCGCCGGGCACGCTTCTGGTAAGTCACATCTTCGGGATCGGTCAGCGCCTCGAGATGGAATCCCCGAAGCCCCTCGCCGGTGTGCCTCCAGTCCGCCATGCAGACGAATTCCTTGTAATAGGCGCCGTCCTTCGCGATGTCGGTCGCAACCGTCTTATACTCCGTGTATTGCCGGATACCGCCGTTGTTGCCCTTGCGGTACAAGTCGAGGACCGACTGGCGGCCGCCGAGGGAGTAAAGGATAGTCCAATCGCCGAAGATGTCGAACAGATCATCGACACCATCCACCGATCCCCAGTGCGGCTTATGGAGGAGGTATCCGCGCTCATTGAAATAGAAGTCGTAGAAATCCACGATGTGTTGGGATTTTTCCTCAAGCAGCAGGCGTTCCATGACTCCCCATGCGGGAGGCGCCACGGGCGTCGTGATCGCGATGGACCTTCCTGCGAACGCGGTCCCCGAAAGCGCTGTTGTGATGACCAGAACGAACATTGATAAAATGATAGGGGGATACCGTTTCATGCTTTTACTCCTTCCGCCTGTGCTTTTTTCGTCGTTTCGATCCCATCCGGCGTAAGTTCAAATGCCCACGCCAGAATGATGGCCAACGGAAATCCAATCAATAAAAGCAGGGTGACAAATTTGGCTGCCCAATCAGGAATACTCAGCTGCGGAAACACCGTAGCCGAAATTTGTATCAGCAACCACGCCACCACCGCATAGGTGATCGCCACTCGCACCACATGCCGCCGTTTCAGCTCGGACCAGAAGGTGGAGAGGCCGGAGGGTTTGGGTGGGGGTGACTGTTGGTCGTCGGTCATTAGTCTTCTAGTAATTTATCAAACCGCGGATTCCCCCGCAGCCGGTCGAAGATGAACCAGAGGTCGAGTTCGCGGTTGAGGAATAGAATGCCGTCCATCTTGCTGGCGGCTTCCAGGGTTTCAATGGCTTTGTCGTTTTCGCCGAGGACGAGGTAGGCGATGGCAATGTGCATTTCGCAAGCTGCCTGCAACGAAAAACGGAAAATCTCGGTATTGGTCTTTTCGCGGACTGCTTGAATCGTAGCTTCCATCCGTTCGCGATCTCCCTCTAGAGCATAACAAATCGCCAGGTTGCTTGAGTAATCAGGGTCAGCCATCGGATCCACTTGGGTTATAGGTTGGAGAGAGGCCTTGGCCTTTTCCGATTCGGCTGTCCAATTCATCTTCTCCTTCAGCTCGAAATGGACTAGGGCGGCTAGAAGATAAGAGTTTCTTATACTCATACTCATATTTCTAGGCAGCCTCAGATCCAGGAATCTAAAACGAATATCAGCATCCCTTAGCTTCAGCTGCCGCAAGGACTCAGAATAGTCACGTCTCACCAGGGCTTCCCAAGTCTTTTTTCCATTTTCATTCCTGAAACTTGGAATAGCTCCTATTGCTGCAATCAATGCATTACGGTCGCCGGTCTGAAGGTACTTGGCTTGGGCCGACCGAATCTTCCAGTGGTCCAGGTCATCCGAATGCTGAAGGTTTTCCTCGATCAAAGGAAACACTTTGTCCCACATTCCCCGCGCTGCATAAACATTAACCAGATCATTATTCGATCTTAAGGATAATGGATCTTTCCGTAAAACAGCTTCCATGTGGTACTGAGCTTCGGCAAGTCGTCCCAATCTGAAATAGGTTGTCGCCAAAACTCTCTGGCTAGGATAAAAGCTCGCGTCTTTGCCCAAGGCC
>JAPUIL010000034.1 GCA_027297085.1 Verrucomicrobiota bacterium
CCCTAGCACGTCAGAACTGGCCAGGTAGTTTGGTTCTACCGTAATCAAGACCGGCTCCCCATGTTCCGCTTCTTCAGACGATAACTGACGTACAACTTTAGGATCCTGGAAAATCAAACATTCCTAATTGTTCTCCTCATAAAGTGGGATCTCAGGCTTTTCATTTCCAACCAGTTTCATTAAATCACTCGGCTCGAGATTAAGAGCCTGTGCAATAAGACAAAACGGGATCATAGCCGGTGTTCGTTTCCCGGTTTTTTAGCAATCTACAAAAAGCCAGTTTTTAAACAAAATTGATTTGAAGCGAATTTTAGACTTGCTTTCTACTACACGCGTAGTTAAATCTACTACATATATCCTATGAAAAAGAATCCTACAGAAAAACTCAGCCGCCTCGAACTGGAAATCATGGAAGTATTGTGGGACCTCAAATTCGCCTCGATTCGCGAGGTTCAACAAGCCATTCCGGAAAAGAGGCGAGTCGAATACACCACCGTTCAAACCATCATTTATCGCCTCGAAAAAAAGCAGGCTGTCATCCGCACCAAAAAGATCAGCAACGCCCACATCTTTGAACCCATTATGTCCCGGAAAAGTGCTGTCGGATCCTTGGTCGACGATTTTCTCTCACTCTTCGGCGGATCGGCAGCTCCGGTCATGGCCCATATGGCCGAATCCGGAAAACTCAAATTGGAAGATCTCAAGGCTTTGGAAGAAGCCATCAAGAAGGCTCAGGGAAAGGGGAACTAATTATGACCGTCCTATATCAATCAGTCATAACCCATCTGTGGGAATCCAGCCTCTTTGGGGTAGCCTGCGCCCTACTCATTATCGCCTTGGGAAGATCCTGGAGTTTCAGCCGCCATCTCCTGGCCTGGGTCAGCTTGGTTAAGTTTTTAATCCCCCTTTCGGTCCTTTCATCCATATACAATGCGATTTCCGCCCTGTTTGCCGGAAAGAATGAAACTACCGAAATTGCTCTCCCTTACCTGAGTGATTTGTCGCAGACATTTCGTATCGACACCTGGGTAAATTTTGAAACAGCCCAAACAGTAACTACAAGCTCCTTTCCCTGGGAAACTCTAGCCGGTGGTGTATGGATTTTTGGACTACTGATACTATTCTGCTTTTTGATTCATCAATACCGGCGTGTAAAAGTATCAATTCGAACTGTGTGTAACGAGGCAGATTCCAAGTGGATAGAGTTGGCACAGCAAATATGGGAAAAGCCAAACCAATCCGCGCCACGGATTTTAAGTTGCGCCAATGAAGGTCTGGTTGCTGGCATATTCGGAATTTGGAAACCGGTTGTAATCATTCCCGCATTCTTTCCCAAGGAGTTTACCGACCTGGAGCGTGAAGCATTTTTACGCCACGAATTTCAGCATATTTATAAACACGACAATCTTTGGATCTTTTTACAGAAGTTTATCCGCAACATTGTCTGGTTTCACCCTTTAGTATGGTGGCTTGATCGTCAGATCAGCTCGGAACGCGAAATCATGCGTGACGCAGAAGTCATCAACAAAACCAATAACATTCCCTCCTATCTCAATTGTCTTATGAAAGCATCGAAATTCAAAGTCCCCCGCAGCTATGCCAACAGCGTTGGCATCAAAGGCTCACCCTTCTCCCGACGCGTTAAAGCCATCGGTAGATTCAGGCCCACGCACTTCGTGGACCGGCTATCTGCAGTTATCAGCATCGCCGCTGTATTCGCACTGACCGTGTTTCTCTCTTCAACGCTTTCTGTCCCCACTCTACAAGCGGCCGAAACAATCGGACAAGGGGATGAAGTCGCTCAAGCAACTCAATCGCTAATAGAATTGAGAGAGGAAATCAGCGGACGGGGAGGACTGGAAACCAAAGTAAAAAACGGAACAACCAGTGTTCAGAGAAATTCTGTTAATCTCGAAGTCAAAACAAAGACAGGTGACGATGTATCCGAAGTTGAATACGAAACACTGGAGAAGGCGAGAAACGACTTAAAGCAAGCCGAAGTAAATCTGGCAATAAAGCAGAGTCAGGATGAAGAGCTCGAGCGAAACAGAACCGTGGCGTTAAAAGTGGAACTCCCTGAACTGGAAAAAGCACTGGAGCAGAATCAGTTTGCAAACGCATCTCAACGAGAAGAAACGGCCGACCGCATCGCCGTTTTACAGGACACCTTAAAGATGCCAGGATCAAGGTTTTTATTGCCCACCTTAGCCGATGGCGAAAAGGAGATTCTTGAGCGTCATAAAGAGCTGATGAATTCTGATCAGGACGCTGCTGCTCTCGAAGCTGAAGTCGTGCTTACTTTCGGTGACTCTGAGGATTTTACGGATTTTGAGTACGCCCATATACGTCGAACGGTTGATACTGAGTTTTTCAGCGAAAATATCGTGAGCCGACTGAATAGTGCGGTGGAGAACGTTTTTCCTGAGGGAGCAGTGCTTACCCTGGATTTTCAGGACATTGATTTGGCTGGTGGATTTGAGCCTTGGCAAAGGATTCCTCGCGATGATGTGCGGATGTATAAATACAGGTATCCTCCTTCTGCTGAATTTTCGTATCGCCTGGTTGATAATTCCGGCGACTTAATAGCCGAAGGTGATGCAAAGCTGAAGGACCTGGGTTATCTGGATAGGTATTCCAGACGGAAAGGCGTCACGGATCCCTTTTACTATGAGTGGCGGATGCTGGAGCGTTGGATTAAAACCAATCTACACAAAGCCGTTGAAAGTGAAAGCTAGGCCAAGCCCAAAGGCGCAGAGATAGTAATATTGATTGTTCACTTCATGTAACGATCCACAAAGGGCAGCACAGCTCCGTAGGCCCTAGTAATCGCGTCTGGATCGCCACCTCCTAGACCATTTCACCGTTCTCAATACTGATAAGTTTATGGGGGACTCCGTGTTGCTCGAATTGTTCGGCCATCATGACGGATTGTTCGTCAGGAACGTCGGTATCGTTGGTACCGTGGATCATTAAAGTGGGTGGGTAACCTTTGCTACTGATCAAAAGCTTGAGAAGAAATTCTTCAATTGGAACTAGCGGCAAAATCTTTTCGCTATAACAAAATGATGCGAATTTGGGTGTCTAAACGGAATGAATAAGGAATTAACCCCAGTGATAAGTACGGATTATCCAGACTGTTATGTCGTTACCTGGACGCATCTTTTAAATCTAGCGTCAGATTGAAAATTGTTTAAGCTCTTATAGGTAAAATATTTACTGCAGTGATGAAAAGTTATCTAAACTTTAAAACCCCATTTTTAACCAAAAATCCAACCTATAATATTCATACTTAATAAGTACAGTTAAAATAACTGTTCGAAAAAAAATATGAAAAAGATTTCCTTCATCCCCCTAATTATCCTGATGTTTTTACCCCATGTGTCAGCAACCGAAACGAAAGAATGCACAAATGGGTATATCATAAAATTCCGACCAGGATTTGAGCAGGATGCTGAATACATTGAGAAATCCATCAACAACGCATTAGCATGCTTCGAGAAAGCGTTTAAGGAATGGACACCGACCGAAAAAATACGCAATGCAAACTTAGAAGTGATCCTTCATCCGGAAGCAAACTTTCTAGCTGGCCCTGGACGCACGGAAATCCATACGGAAACAAAAGATGGTGTTTATCATGCGAGACTTCACCTTTTCCCACCCTCGCTCATCACACCTGGACACAGAACGTCCATGAACGAGCCAATGGGAAAGGATTACTACGACCGTCTTATGATCCACGAGTTATTCTCCATCATAGCAGACAAAGTCACCAGAAACAAAGAATCCGGATGGCACATATACGAGGCACCAGACTGGTTCGTACAGGGATTAGAGCAATACGTAGCACTTTCGATATCAGACAGCGAAGAGACTCTAAGGAAATATATTATCAGAACAAAGAAAAACGAAACGATATCACAAACAGACTCAGGGTTGGCCGTCAGTAATCCCTACACGTGCGGAACCGCATTACTAGCCTATCTTTGCAGGAACGGAAATAACACAATCAAACAGCTCCTGATGAGCAATGATCCTTCCTTCGAAGAAGCGATTCAAAGACACACAGGAATGAACACGAAAGTATTTTTAACGAAGTTTAACGAGTGGATAGACAAGCAATAAATCAAAACAGGTCGAAATTGGGTAGCCACGGGGTTTTGCCCCGCAGCCCTCACACCACCTAGCATGCGGATCCGCACTAGGCGGTTCCGAAACGTTACCGGACCGTAGTCAGGTAATAAGGATTGGCTTCCATAGTTCTACGCAAGCCGTTCCCTCTAGCTCGAGCCACCCACTTCGCGCCGCCATGTGCTTCACCGGTCGGCGAATATTCACAGGGCGAGTTAGAAGAAACAGTGAGCCCTTTTCCCTTTTGGGTGATTACTCCAAAGTGTCTTGATTTCGTGACACCAGGCCAATACCTTCAACGGGACAACAACAAGATTTCTTGCCCGATGAGTATTTCACACTTTGTCCCAACTTTTCTCATTCTCACTCTTTTTAGTTCTGTAGGATGGACCGCCGAACCCTGGGAGTGGCAGGTACCAAATACTCAGGAACGCGCGGTTATTCTGTTAATGGGAGATACCAATATTCAGCATCGGACGGATCCCACGGAAGGGTATCGCACGGTAAAAGCGACTTTGAATGAGGCAGATATAAGGTTTGCCAACCTAGAGGGCCCCTTTGCTGGAAGCTCAAAAGATCCGCGCATTAAGGATATTCCTCACAAATCATGGACGCACTCTGAACCGGACCAGGTTTGGACGCTGGTTGACGGGGGAATAGATGTAGTTGGAGTGGCCAACAATGTAACCTGGCCCTGGCAGGCTCTGATGCGCAGTCTGGATGTTCTCGATGGCGCCGGGATACTCCATGCTGGAGGTGGTAAAAATATTGATGAGGCACATAAGCCGGTAGTCGTGATAAGGGATGGCGTAAAAATTGGTTTCCTTTCTTTCGCGGCGACCGTCTTTCCCTTTGAACATGCCGCCACCGACATTCGACCAGGTATTGCCGAAATCAAGGCTTACACCGCGTACCAGCCTCCCTCTAATCTGGATAAGCCAGGGCAACCACCGATTGTCCTCACCTGGCTGGACAAAGAATCTAAAGCCAGAATGGTGGAGGGTGTCAGTAAACTTAAGGCGAAGACAGATATTGTGATCACTTCATTTCATTGGGGCGTTTCCGGTACCACCACTATCGTTTCCTACCAGCGCGACATTGCGCGTGCTGTTGTAGATGCCGGAGCAGATGTAGTGTTCGGACATGGACCTCATAAATATCAGCCCATCGAGGTCTACAAAGACCGGCCTATCTTCTACAGTGCAGGGCAATTTCTGTTCGATGATCCAACAAGGAAGGAGAAACACAGAGAAGGCATGTTGGTACGAGTACTGGCAACCAAGGAAGGTTTCGAAGATATTTCCTTCGTGCCTACTTGGCGGTCGGGTGACGGACTGACTATAATATTGCATGACCCCAACTACGGTAAAGGCAGGGAATTATTTGGCTACCTGAAGTCTGTCATGGACGATGAGAGTGCTAAGCTCCACATAGAAGGGAAAGAAATCAAATTTCAGCAATGAACCCTGATAAAGAGGGAGTTTTAGTCCAACTTCGCCTGGGCAAGTTATGTCGCTACCCAATGTGTCGGGAGTCAGTGTTCAGGTGTCGTCCCGAAATGTTTGAGTTTCCTTCTGCTTTGCCTTCAAAAGCAGAGACCAAGCACTGAGGAACTGGGCATCGATAACATACGTATAACTAAAAAAAGGAGAAAACAATATGTGCATTAAGAAAACAGCTATTGGTATCATCATTTTGACATTTTTCGCACTCTCGGTCTTTGGTCAGGATGAGATGTTTTCTTTAATCAGAAAGATCAATGTAGATCATCTGGGAACGGTGGGGCAAATCGACGGATGCGAATTTTCTAAAGATAATTATTACATCATTGCCAGTGATAACCATGCCACAGCCAAGATTTATATACGTGAAACGGGTGTCTTTGTAAACCAGGTCAAACATATTGAAATAAACAATGTTCAATTTGAAAGAGCCGCTAAAATGAACGCGGTGGGGTATTCCTATGACCGGAAATATTTTTACACTGGTATTAATGACCATGGGTTAAAGTTATGGGATGCTGAAACATACACCTTGGTGCGTCATTTCAACAAGACGGCGGAGGTCGACGGTGCTGATTTTTCCTCGGATGGGAAATGGTTGGCTATGGCGGCGGATAGTGAAGTTCACGTGTATCGCGTTTCTGATCTTACCCTGGTCCACAAATTTACCCATGAAAAGGGAGGAGTAAACAACCTGGACTTTAACCACGATAACACCCTCCTGGCATCAGTCGCCAGCAAAGGAGAGGTTTTCATCACAAGAACATCCGACTGGAAAAGAATTAGAAGGCATAAACTAAAAAGCAGCGCGAAACGGATCTATTTTTCCCCTGAAGGGGATCTTTATGCGTTGAGCGGTCGAGATCAATATTGCAAAATACATCGAACTTCAGATGGCGAGGTGGTGGCAGATTTGAAGCATCGGGGGAATCTAAAAATGCTTCCGGGTGATGATTATGGTGATGAGAATCCTGCCATTGAAGCCATGCAGTGGAGTGCAGATGGAAATCATCTTTTTACCGGTGGCGTCGTTGATGGCATCATGAGGGTTTGGCGACGCGCTGACTGGTCATTGATCGGCTACGTGCAAGCGCAGGAAAGGAATCGGCAAATTGAATACATTGATGTTTCCAGTGATAACGAGGTGATTGTGGGCGGAGATGAAGGTGTCTTATACCACTACCGCTTTACCCCACCGAAACTCTTAAAGCCCATTGCACAGGAACCAGATGGGATCGTTTGCCTGGAAGCTGAAAATTACGATACCTCTCTTCCTCAAGGAGGGCATAGTTGGACTGTTGTTTCGGAAACCGGCGCGGCAGGAGGAGAATGTCTACAAGCACTTCCAAATGATGGCGTGGAAAAAGATGCGAAGTTTGCCATATATGACCCTCTCAAGGATGCGCCCAAGCTGGATTACAGAATCAATTTCACCCGTGCAGGGGAATACCATGTTTGGATAAGAGCAAAAGGGAATGAATCTGATAATGCCGTTCACGTGGGGATTGATGGTAAGAAAATCTCTTCATCGGATAAGATTGAATTCCCCCCTTCAACATCAAGTTATGTCTGGAGTAAAGCCACCAAAGATGAAGAGGATGCCACCATATCCATTTCATCCATTGGATTTCATACCATCAATGTATGGATGGATGAGGATGGAATAAAGCTGGATAAAATACTACTCACTCCAGAAGCCGGATACGATCCATCCAATGTGAACGGTGGAAAGGGACCCGAGGGGAGTATGCGCAAAACACCTGATAACAAGTGATTGTGGAGTCCCTCAGTTGATGGTATTCAAGCAAGTATTCACTGTACATATGGGTAAGTAAAGTGTCCCTGGAATACCGGCCATTGTAATGCTCCAACTCTGCCGACCAGGCAGCCAACATGTTAATGAGCCTTACTTGAATCGTCCAAAAGCCTTGATTCATTTTTAACTGAGCGCAAAAGAGGACACGATATTCGCGACCGAAAAGGCCAGGGATTATTTGGAAAGTGGGTCAGCCAATGCCCCTAGCGATTACCCATATCCTTGGGCCAGACTAGCGATTCGTTAAGCTCTTTTGGGCGATCGAGATGAGGTAATTAAGACAAAAGAAAATGGCGGTGGCTGAGGATATAGCCAATCGTTATCGCAATACACTCAATGAATTGGCAAAATGAAAGAGCCAATTTGGGTCAGGCGAGATGTGATTCTCGCCTACCACGACATTTTACTGGCACGCCATGGCGGGTCCACCGGTATTCGTGATGAAGGGATACTGGATTCAGCCTTAGGGCGGCCGAAGAATTTATATCATTACGAAAAGCCAAGCTTGTACGAACTAGCGGCCAGTTACGCTTTTGGACTTAAGGATCATCCCTTTGTCGAGGGCAATAAGAGGATCAGTTTCGCCTCGGCCGTACTCTTTTTAGAACTCAACCATGTAAAGTTCGTTGCAACAGAAGTGGATGCTGTGCTCAATACTTTAGCCCTCGCAGCCGGAGAATTCGATGAATCGGCATACGCGACGTGGCTGAAATCTAATTCTGAAAAATGAACAATGTTCTTAACAAAGTGGCACCATCCAGGTTCGCCTGAAAGGGCTCTGGTGCGACACACTCACGCGCTATTCCAATTCGTAATCGTAAAAATTAATAATCTCTTCGGCTTTTTTAATGACTTCATCCGACCCCTGCTATCCTCTCCCTTTTATCCAATTCCTTTTATCCAATCGACCCCTGCTTTTATCCAAGTTAGTTTCGCATCCTTCTTTTCATCCCTTTCCACGACAGTCGGTGAACAGATTCAAATTTCCCTCCTAAAAGACGTTCACATCAGGGTCGGGATAATCGGTAAAATTTCGTTGTTTGGGGAATTGGAATCGTCACGGGATTGTCGTCGCTTGAAGACGAGAATACCCAATCGGAAGGAGAGAGGTTCTGGCTTTCCAGCAATACCCAACCCGAGGTGTCTGGAGCCCAAGAGATCGTGACCTGATCAGGCCCTGTTTGAACGATCTTTAGGGTGGGTGCGCCCGGTATCTGTACGACGCAGAGTGACCAAAATCCGCCAGTCACGGAATACCGTCCTCCAGTCATTGAGGTCATACTGGCATCTGATTGGCCAATAGTTCCACTAACGGAATATGTTCCACCTGTGCTGGTTCCTCCTCCGCCGTCGATTGTGAACCAGTCAATCGTATAAGACTGGGCCTGGACGCCGAGACTGAGGATAAGGCTGGCAACAAACATTATCAGGTTGGAAAGGGTTTTAGCATCCGACTTCATCTCTTAGTTTCCTTTCGCAATGAGTTGTTGAACAAGTGCTCGAAGATTTGCTACGTTTTCGTTCAAGGCTCCGATTTCAGCGTTCTTCTCCTCAAGTTTCTGATTCAATCCCTGGATAGCTGCCAGGACCACGCCGTCGAATTCATGAGTGGTAATGCCCTTGTCATCGCGCCCGGGGTAGAAGGCAGCCTTGAAATCCTGCGCCATCGGACCGATGTGCGGGGTTGCGTCCTCGGATTCAAAGTCGTAGTGCCAGGTGGATATGGGAACTTTAGCCAACTTGTCCAAGACGATTCGACCATCCAGTGGCAGGATGTTCTTTTTACGGTTGCGGTCGGATATGGTCTCCCAGGAATTGGCACCCGGCTTAAGTTGGGTGCCAACTGTGGAAAAACTGTTGGAAAAGAAACGTACCCCTCCGGCAGCTCGGAAAGTTATCTCGTTGTCTGCGGTGGACACCACATCGGAATTCGAATTATCCCCCCAGACAAAGGAACCGTTGTGCTTAGCCTTGGCTCGCGAGC
>JAPUIL010000340.1 GCA_027297085.1 Verrucomicrobiota bacterium
GACATGAAGCGTACAAAGGACGGCTCCCGTCTCAATAGTATACGCCCGGCGACAATGAGCTGGTCTATTTCGTCGTCTTCAAGCTCCAGACTGGTGGGCAGGTTGTTGAGAATCTTATTAACATTCGCATTTTCCACCTGATCGAAACCGACCTCAACAAAATAGACCTTTGTCGGCATGCCACCGGCGCTGAAACGTTGGTTGATCACGCGTAGATCGGTGCGAAAACTATCCAGTGTTTCCCGGCTGTAAAGTTCAATCTGGGCGCTGGTGAATGCCCCCATGGTCGTACTGGCTGAAGGATTCTTGGCGGTTTGCTCCATCGAAGACTCTGAATCAACACTTGCATTGACAAGAATAAAAACAACATTCTTCAGGGGGTGTTCGGACATTGTTAAGAATTCTTCTTCTCCCAAGCCTTCAATTCGATCCAGGGCTGCACGCAGGCCCAGATTGTCTGAAATGCCGCCATCTACCAGGTGAATGTATTTCCGTCGTTCCGAATCCCTATAGGATTTGAGTCCCTCTTTCAGGCTGGCCTGGGCGGCACCTTCGCTGGATACGTTTTCCAGCATTTGCCAGTACCATGATTCCGACACATCACACTGATGGGCGTGATTTTCCAAAACCACGGTGGGAAACGCGACAGGCACAGAGGACGAAGCGGTTACTGCTCTCGCAACAGAATAACTACTGAGGTCCGTACAGATGAGGTCAAAGCGTTCCTGGTTAAAGCTGAATCGTAAACCCGTTGCCAGATCAGTGGCATTAATCTCAATGAAAGGCGCGCTCTCGGTCCTGAAATCAGCAAACGTCGCTCCTTTAAAAATGGTTTGATCATAGTACTCAATCACCATTTCCTTTCGGTCAAAGCCAGTGAAGATCCCCTTGAACCAATTCACCGGGTTAAGTAGTCCCTTGATCAGGGTTCTTTGCACGTCACGTCGAAGAAAGTCATCTTCGTAGGATTCAAAAATCTGATCTCCAAACAGACCATAATACGCGGAGGTAAAGCTGCCGCCCGAGACAGAGGAAATGGTGTCTACCTCATCGAGCAACCGGGTAGATTTTCCATCTGTATTAACCAGGGTATCCCGAAGTTCCTGCATCACACCGTAGGACAGTGCAGCCGCACGAGTACCGCCACCGGAAAATGCGAGCAATACTGTCGTGTCACCTCGATTAATTGCACGTTGACGATCAAATCTACGGTAGCCCGAGGTCTCGTCGATCTGGGTGATTGCCTGGTTTTCAGTTTTGTAGGTGGTCGAACACGCGCTACCCAGGGACAGCACCAGGCAAACACTCAAGCGGTAGACAAGCTGATCTCCTGGCATCCTTCTAATTCTCCGACATCAAGACAGCCCGATCTTAAATGAAAAACCCATAGTAAAGTATAGAGGATTTGGATAGATTTCACAGGATGTTCCATTGCGTTGCACGGTCCGCGAACAAGCGGGCCGAACAAACGGAGAAGTCATATTGGTTGGCGCAAGAAAGGATTACAAACTACTGGGGTTGTTCCTGTCTGGCTGCCTGTTCCTGGGCCCCGCTTACAGGCTACAGATGTTCTTCAACAATCCTTTTTAGGATTAGCCTGGTGCCTCCTGCCCATTTATTAGCACTGCTGAATTGAAGTATAATGATGTGGGGTGCCACAACTTGCAGTAGTGCTTCTGAGGTTTCCAGTAAGGGAGGGGATTTGGAAAAGACGATCGGTAACTTTGTGGTGGCGCTGAGGCGAGCAGACGTCGCAGTTTCGCCTGCCGAAACCCTTGATGCAATGGCTGCGATTGAAATTGTAGGTATCGATGACAAAAAATTATTCCAGAATACCCTTTCAATTATTCTCGCAAAGACCCCTGAAGAGAAGGCGCAATTTGACCTGTGCTTTGAGCGTTTCTTTTCATTTAACCAATTCGAACAAGATTCGCAATCTCTGAAACGTCTGCAATCAGAATATTTGGAGATGTCTTCCCAGGGAATGGAACTAGAGCCTTCAGAGAAGCGCCAGCGAAAAAGAACTTCAAGGAAACGGCGATCCGCTGCATATTATGACTCCCGACTCGGCGATATACTGTTGTCTGGCAGCGCTAACGATTTAGCTCTAGCTCTTATTCAGGCGGCTAAAGAGATATCTCTGAATAGAATCAAGTCGCTACGCGAACGGGGGATCTATACTCGCAGAATTCTACTGCATCTGGGGGTGAACCAACTCGATTCAGAAATTGATCGACTATCCAGGGAAGAAGATGAAAAACCAAAACGGACAGCACTACTTTTAACCAGGGCAAAAGGATATCTCGTGGAGCAGGTGAAGGAATATGTTGAGCAGCAATATCTCCTCCTGGTGGATGGGAGCGGTAATCGATTCCTGACCGATGCCCTGTTAGATACAAAACTGAGTAATGCCCAGGTCTATTATTTCGAGCACTTAAAGGAAACCGTCAGGAAGCTCGCTCATCAACTGGCTAAACGGCATGCTAAAAGAAAAAAAGTTGTTAACCGGGGACAACTTGATTTTCGACGAACTATCCGCAAAAACGTCGCCTATGATGGCGCTCTGTTCGAACTCGAGTGGAAGCAAGTGAAGCATGAACGGCCAGCTATTTTTGTTCTCTGTGATGTCAGTGGCAGTGTAAAGAATGTCTCCCGTTTTCTTCTCACCTTTTTGTATAGCCTCAATGAAGTGTTACCTCAAGTACGATCATTCGTATTTTCCAACGAACTCGGTGAAGTTACAGAGTATTTCGAAAAATACGGTCTTGATGAAGCAGTGGACATGAGCCTGGATGACTATGGCAAGGGATCTACAGACTATGGAAATGCGTTCAGGACATTCGCAGACCATTGCCTGCAAGATGTCGATTCCCGTTCGACAATCATCGTGTTAGGTGACAGCAGAAATAACTATTTCTCCAACGGCGCTGGTGTCTTGAAGCAGATTTCAAAAAAGTGTCGCCAACTAAT
>JAPUIL010000341.1 GCA_027297085.1 Verrucomicrobiota bacterium
TGCTGCGACGCGTTGGCTTCGATTATCCGGCGCACACTCATCTAGAGTTCAACGCTAAGAAGCAAGATTACGACATTACAAACTACACGAATGCCGAACAAGGCGGTGCCTGAGCCGGTCGGGTAATATTGGACAGGTTGCTTACAAAACCTAAAGTAAAGCAACTAATGAAAAAGAGACGTAAATTCACCGCCGAATTCAAAAGCAAAGTAGCCCTGGAGGCGCTGCGTGAGCAGCAGCCGATTCATGAGATAGCCAGGCGCTATCAACTCCACCCCACGCAGGTGACGGACTGGAAGAAAGCCTTGCTGGGCCATGCCAGCGCCGTGTTCGAGAGCGAGCGTTCGAAGCATGACGAAAGCTTCAAGCAGAAGGTAAAGGAAGACCGCCTCTACAAGGAGATAGGCCAGCTCAAAGTTGAGGTGGATTTTTTAAAATACAGCTGTGAGAAGCTCGGTGTCGTTATCCCACAGGACGAGCTTCGTTGAGAGGGATTCTTCGATGAGTATCACCAAGCAATGTAAGCTTCTGAGCATTCCACGCTCGAGCTACTATCATAAAGCGCAGCGCAAGTGGGATCTGGATGACGAGTTGCTGATGCAGGCGATCGACCGGATTTACATGGAAGAGCCGACCTACGGCAGCCGCCGGATGCTGGACGAACTGCACAAGCTGGGCTACAAACTTGGTCGTGAACGTGTCCGCACTCTGATGCGCACCATGGGGATCGAGCCGATATATCCGAAGCCCCGGCTGAGCATCCCGGGGAAAGGGCACAAGAAATACCCTTATCTATTGCGTGATTTAGAGATTGATCGGAGCAATCAAGTCTGGTGCACCGACATAACTTATATTCCGCTTGGCGACACCCATGTCTACCTGACTGCGGTGATGGACTGGTCGAGCCGTTACGTGATCTGTTGGCGGCTGAGCAATAGTCTGGACGCTGCCTTTTGTGTGGAATGCCTGGAGGATGCTCTAGAGCGCGAAGAAACTCCAGAGATCTTCAATACTGATCAAGGCAGTCAGTTTACTTGCGAGGACTTCACGGGGACTCTCAAGGCTTATGGCATCCGTATCAGTATGGACGGCAAGGGCCGCGCTCTGGACAATCGCATGATCGAACGCTTGTGGCGCACAGTCAAATACGATGACATCTATGTGAAGGCCTACGAGACGATGGACGAACTGTATGGTGGCCTGGATAAGTTCTTCGCCAAATACAACACTCGTAAGCACCAGACTCTGGGCATGAGTCCTGACCAAAAATATCGGGAAATCAAGCTGCTCAAAAATGTCGCTTGAAAATACAACACCCCTGAGTCCGTCGCTCCGCTCCGGCCTTGCCGCTACGCGGCACCTCCCTGCGGGAGGACGGCCTACACGAAGCGACGGACTCAGCCACACAACTCAAACTCTTGACTCCCCCTATCCACTCAGGCTTCTATAACTGGGACGATAGGATTACACCTAACAAACTAAGTTGACCTGTCCAAGGTCGAAGGCCGGCTTACGGATCGGCAGCCATTTCGACAAGCTAAAGGCAGGAAAGCTACCTCCACTTAGATATGCGATACGAAGTGTGGGAGGTAGCTTGCTGCCGAACAGAATACCAAAGATGTCCACTCTCAGTCTGTGCGAAGTAAGGAGAACGAATGGTTGAAGGCTGACAATTGACGCCATGTTTGTGCCTTTCATATCCTGTGGTCTCTGCCACGGGGTCTAGAATACAAGTTTAAAAACTGATTTGGGTAATTATAGCAATGCATATGCTAAAATTGGCAAATTATTTGCACTGATAACGCAATAAATTTAGCGCATATCCTTAGAAATTAAACACATAGATAATTACAAATTATTTATTTTATTAACGCCCAAAGGTTTGCAGATTAAGTATTATATGTGGCATGAACGAAGCTACATTAAACGGAGGAAAACAGTTTGTTTTCCCGACCCAAGCTGACTGCATGGCTCAGAGATGGCGGGTGAGGAATCATGAGGGGGTTCTCGCCCGCCTTTTTGCGTACAGATTTAATTAATGTTTTGATGAGCTAAGCAAAGTGCCTCCAGATTGCAGTAAGTGTCGGAGCATGGGAGTTATTTGTCCTTCTTAATCCAAATAAATTGTTCGTGCCTCAACCGTTTTTACGTCGGGTGATTAATTCGCAACCAGCTTCCAGCTAGACCAATACTTTTGTCTGCAAGCCGGTGATAGTTCTGCATCCTTTTTTTGCTAGGCTCAGCAGTTTTTGTAATTGATCTTCGCTGAAAACTGCCTTTTCTCCAGTGCCTTGAACTTCTACGAAGTCTCCCTTCCCCGTCATTACAACATTGAAATCAACCGATGCGTCTCGATCTTCGGGGTAATTCAAATCAAGGATCTCTGTATCTTTGTAAATACCTACGGAAATCGCGGCAATCGAATCGATGAAAGGATCCTCTTCCAGTTCACCGTTTTCTATGAGATGTGCGATGGCAATTTTACTGGCAACGTATGCTCCAGTTATGGAAGTTGTACGCGTACCTCCGTCAGCTTGCAGGACATCACAATCCACCCAAAGAGTTCGTTCGCCCAATTTCTGCAAATCCAATACCGCTCGAAGAGACCGGCCAATAAGCCTTTGAATTTCAACAGTACGGCCATCTTGTTTTCCTCGAGAAATGTCGCGAGTCTTACGGTCCAGTGTGGAGTAGGGGAGCATGGAGTACTCGGCTGTCGACCATCCTCCAGAATTTCCTTGAGATTTCATCCATCGAGGAACTTTTCTCTCAATGGTTGCCGCACAAATAACTTTTGTGTTTCCAAAAGAACAAAGCACTGAACCTGTTGCATTGGGGGCAAAGTTCGGGATAAATGATACTTCTCTGATTTGATCTATTGACCTTCCGTCCGGTCTTTCGAATTGCAGGTTAGTTTCCATGGGCTGAACCAAGTGCTTGAAAGCTTTGAATGCGAGTAAATTATCCGAACTAGGTGCTTCAGGGTATAATCGGATCCGTCCATCTACCTTCGTGCTTGATGAGGCTTATGAGTCGATTAACCGCTTCATCTTCAGGTACGTGGTATTCTATGCAATCTTTGCCTATATATAGATTTACTTTACCAGGTGCACCACCCACATATCCAAAATCTGCATCTGCCATTTCTCCCGGCCCGTTTACTATACAACCCATAACGGCAATTTTCACACCTTTTAGGTGGTTGGTTTCCTGCCTGATTATCTGAGTAGTCTTTTGTAGATCAAAGAGTGTGCGCCCACAACTAGGGCAAGCTACATATTCTGTTTTAGATATTCGTGATCCTGCCCCTTGGAGGACATTGTAGGCCAGGGAGAGAGCTTTTTTTGGGTCTTGAATAGATTCTACGCTCAGAACGTCTCCAATTCCGTCTGACAACAAAGATCCGGCCATCAGCGAAGTTTCTAGGAGGTCATTTAAAAATCCCGGTTCGTTTTGTAGAAATTGTTTTTTTTCACCTCGAATCCAGATGGGCAACTGGTATCCCATCGAATCAAGAACCGACGACAGCATCCTATATTGTCCCACTGCATGCACAGTTTCTTTTCTAGGAGGCAAAAATATCAACAGTTTCGGCAACTCAATGGAGAGAAAGATGAGCGCGTTTTTCGTCAATTGATCCGCATTGATTCCTAAAGCAATTGGAAACTCATTTTTTTTCGACCATTTTGCCCAATCCTGGAATGTCTGCTTGGTTAGATTTTCCCACGTGACCGCGGGAATCAGGTTGAGGTTCAGGTCTTTGAGATCTTCCACCCAAGAGCCCAGACCTAATCCCGATCCTATCTCAAGGACAAGAGGGGTGGTTATGCTGGACTTGGTTTTGACGTGATCCAAAAGCGCCTGTGCTTCATCTTCGGATTGCAAATTTATTACCCATCCTTCGACAGGAGTTTCTCCAGCTTGGTTGTTTGCTTCTAAATCGATCAGCTGATCAATGGATTGGATGACATCTGTCGATTCACCTGGTTTTATAAAAACTCGAGGAGGAAGATTGGATGATATTTGACCAATTCCTTTCAATACCAAGGGTTGGATGGGGCGTCTCCTAAAACTGTAAGCGTCAATCGTCTCCTCCAGATTCACCCTTGTACTATGCGTCTGTTGCCACAGGCGCATGGTTTTTTCAGCTAGAGCCTGGGCCACTGGTATCTCGTAAACCGGGTCTTCTGTAAGGGAAACACGAATCGTATCTCCTAGGCCGTCAATTAGCAGACTTCCGATTCCGATGGTGCTTTTGATTCTGCCGTCCTCTCCGTCGCCAGCTTCAGTAACTCCAAGGTGAAGCGGATAATTCATGCCTTCTTTATTCATATTAGCTACGACTAACCGGTATGCCTGAATCATGACCTTGGGATTGCTAGCTTTCATGGACAAAATGATGTCCTTGTAGTCGTGCGATTCAGCAATTCGTATAAACTCTAACGCGGACTCGACCATGCCTAGAGGTGAATCTCCAAAACGGTTCATGATTCGATCTGACAAGGATCCATGGTTTGTTCCAATCCGCATAGATCTCCCGAGCTCCTTACAGCGCAATACAAGGGGAGAAAACGCTTCAAACAACTTTTCCAATTCAAGATTATACTCGGAGTCCGAATACTCTCTGACCTGGAATTTCTTTTTGTCAGCATAGTTGCCCGGATTGATTCTGACTTTCTCTACGTGTTCAACCGCTTCCATGGCTGCTGAAGGCAGGAAATGAATGTCTGCAACCAATGGGACGTCGATCTTATCCTTGTGCAATCGCTTGCTGATTTCGGCCAGAGCCTGAGATGATTTAACGTTAGGTGCTGTTATTCGAACTATTTCGCATCCGGCGTCCACTAATGCCCGAGCTTGTTTGACTGTTGCCTCCACATCCATAGTCACCGTAGTGGTCATGGATTGTATGCGAATAGGATTGGAGCCACCCACCCCGACATTGCCTACTTTAACTTCTCGGGTTTTTCTTCTTATTGAGACAAACCTGGAGGAACAATACGGTGTCATGAATTTATGTCATCTTTTTGCGATTTCGGAATCGGGAAAGTGATTCTGAATTCCGTGGAATTTTCACGTTTGTTGTCTCTAAAAATCCTTAATCCGTCAAAGGCGGTTACGTACACCATCAGAGAAAGCAGCGCAAAGACAAAGGCACTTTGAAGACTTATAAGCAAATTTTGCGGCAATGCTCTGCCGCGAATTTTTTCAATAGTAGCAAACAGAATGTGCCCGCCGTCCAGCACCGGAATTGGTAGGAGGTTGAGTATAGCCAGGTTGATGTTAATGATCACAACGATCCACAAAACATAGCGAATATCAGCGAGAGCTGACTGGTAAATGAGGCGTCCTATTCCTATAGGCCCACTTAGGTGACGTAGACCAATGTCTGAATTTGGGTGGATGAGCTTTGCAAGGGTATCAAACGTTAGAATGACAACATTCTTAATCTGTTTAAAAGGACTTTCCTTTAAGGTAGTTGTTTGTGCCGCCCAACCCACACCGATCATGGGAGATTTATCGCCGTCTGCATTGATGGGGATGCTAACCGGCTTAATAACTTTCGTAATTGTACTACCATTGCGTAAGATCTCAAATTGGATTTCCTGTTCTCTATGCAATTGAATAAATTCAGATATCTGGTGAAGGGAAACAATAGGATCGTTGTTTATTTTGACCAGCTCATCTCCCGGCTCAAGGCCTGCCAGTTCAGCAGGTGAATTTTCAAACACTGCCCCAATAATAGCCGGCAGCGAAGGTGAGATTTGGAGCAATCTGATTTTTTCTTCTCCTCCGATGACCGGATAGATATCAACCTCTTGGAATCGGCCATTTCGCTGGATTGTAAAGATTGAAAGAGGTCGACCATCATCCGTCCGCTGAGACCCCATAATGACCTTCATGTCTACAGCCTCCCAACTATCCACTGGCTCTCCGTCTATGGCTATTATTACATCTCCTCTGCGTAATCCGGCTGTGAAAGCGGGGTTTGAAACAATTTCGTCCTGAGAGACAGAAATATTCTCACTGACGAATCCAATTTCTGTTGAACTATTGGAAGCCAGTACAGGCCTGCCTCCCATTAAATATAGGATCGAAGCTATTCCTAGTGCGAAGAGCACGTTAAACAGAGCACCGGCGACTAGAACGATAAATTTGGAGGTCCAGCTGATCGGGGTGGATTCGGAATCCTCCGCTTGTCCTTCTATGATCTCCATGTGCCCCAATTGCGGGAGGGCTACGTATCCTCCAATGGGGAAAGCGGCCACGATGTATTCAACGCCGTCGCGGGTCCAACCAAACAATTTGGGCCCGAAACCGATCGAAAAACGAGTGACCTTGAGTCCTCGCCATCTGGCTGCCAGAAAGTGGCCCAATTCATGAACAAATATGGAGGCCCCAAAGAAGAAGACTACGAGGGCGAGAGCTTTAACATTGGTCAGAATTTCCATTAGCATGAAAAGGTATCTAATAATTGAGTGGCAGTATGCCGGGCTTGTTGGTCGGCTTCAAGGACCTCATCAAGCGATTCAGGTTCATGAGTTTTACAAGCTTCCAGTGTTTTTTCTATAATTTTGGGAATTTCAAGAAAACCAATCTTCTTTTTTAAGAATGCCGCAACGCCAATTTCATTAGCGGCGTTGAAAATTGTTGGGCCGACGCCGCCAGTCTCCAGACTGTCGTAAGCCAATCGCAGGCATGGGTAGCGGCCAAAATCGGGTGGGGCGAGATCCAGGCTAAGTTTTTCCTCGAAATTCAAGCTTGGTTCAGTCCTTTCAAAACGGTCCGGGTGGAGTAAGGCGTGTTGAATTGCGAAGGTCATGGATGGCGGACTTAATTGTGCGAGAATTGATCCATCTATAAATTCCACTAAGGAGTGAATGATGCTGGTTGGGTGAATCCTTACGATTATCTTTTGGCTTGGTAAACCAAACAGCCAATGTGCTTCAATAACCTCGAGTCCTTTATTAGCCATTGTAGCTGAGTCCACTGTGATTTTCTTGCCCATCGACCAGTTCGGGTGGCACACGGCTTCTTCGGGAGTGATGGTATCAAATGTATCCAATGGACGGTCACGAAAGATCCCGCCAGAGGCAGTCAGGATAATGCGTTCGATAGTGCGTTTCTCTTCTCCATCAATGCATTGGAATATCGCGTTGTGCTCACTATCCACAGGAAGCAGCTTTACCCCTGCTTTTTCAACGGCCGCGGTAAAGAATTTTCCGGCCATGACAAAGATTTCCTTGCTCGCAAGTGCAAGATCCTTGCCTTGATCAACTGCAGCAAGGGCTGGTCGTAATCCCAAAGTTCCAACAATTGCAATGAGCACAATATCCGCTTCCTCCAGGATTGCCAGTTGTATGAGCCCATCCATGCCCTGATAGAGGTACCTATTCTCGAAATTTCCGGATGCGTTTGCCTCCAAATAAGCCTTTTCATCATAGATAGCGGCATTCGGAACCTCAAACTCTTCACAGATTTCGGCCAGTTTTTCGTGGGATCGGTTGCATGCGACTCCCATCAACTCGATCCTGTGGCGGTGTTTACGCAACACCTTCATGGTATTCTCACCGATCGACCCCGTAGCACCGAGAATAACTATCTTCTTGGTTTTCCTACTCATGCGGGCGCAAAAAAGGAGAGAATGATGAAGGCGACAGGTGCGCTTAAAAGCAGACTGTCTATCAAGTCAAACGCTCCTCCTATGCCTGGTATACTCCTGCCACTATCTTTCACGTTAGCCTGTCGTTTAATGACAGATTCAATCAGGTCCGACAATGCGGCCATGGAAGCAATGGGAATCGCGCATAGGGCGGCTACCCATGGAAGAAAATTTTCCGGGAAGAGATCCGGAAGAAAATATACCACAATAAACGCAAAAAATGAGGAGGTGAGGACGCCTCCAATAAATCCTTCCCAGGTTTTTGATGGGCTAATTTGTGGAGCCATTTTATTTTTCCCAAACCAACTGCCTAAAAGGAGTCCGCCCATATCTGAGAATTTGCCTACAACGACTACCCAACAAGCCAAGGCCACACCTATGATCTGATCAGGAAATAATTGGGCGATTCGAATGTAAAACGTCATCATAAAGGGGATGAGCAAGACCCCGATAAAGGTTCCACCAATTCGTTGAAAATTGTCTTTGATTTCACGGGTTCGGATTCCGACCAGAGCACAAACGGTGAATCCCACGGCCAATACGGTGGCATCATCCACAACGCCTCCTGCGTAGTTGTGCAACAGCTCCTGATAATAGGTGGCCAGTGGGAGGCATCCACCAATCACGAGTCCGTAAACACGGTAGGCTTTCCAACCCATATTTTTCGCCATGTTGTAAATCTCATTCTGGGCGATCAGAGAGAGGATGGTGATCAGCCACACAACGGCCGTAAGTTTCCATAAATAGAGCGAACCCAGGAATAGGCTCCAAAGAATTAGTGTGCTGACGATGCGTTTTCCCACGAGTCAGGAACTAGTAGATTTTATTGGAACCGATTGTTCCTTCCGGATTTGTTCGCCTGTTTTTCCGAATCTGCGTTCACGGTTTTGGTATTCTTGAATAGCCGCTTCAAACAGGTCGGGACCAAAGTCAGGCCAGCAAACAGGACTAAAATAGTACTCCGAATAAGCACTCTGAAGTAGAAGAAAATTACTTATCCGGTGCTCTCCGGAGGTTCTAATCACCAACTCAGGGTCGGGAATTCCTGATGTATCTAAATACTTGTTGAATGTAGTCCATTCAAGAGCGCTTGCGGTTTCAGTTCCCTGATCCACCGCAACGGTGTATCTTTTGACCGCATCAATCACTTCATTTCGAGCCCCGTAATTGAGTGCAAGAATCAGGTGATTTTCTCCGAAATGTTGCGTCTCCTCTTTAACTTGATTTAATAGCTTAAAAACGGAGAGTGGAAGTTGTTCAATGCGGCCTATGGTATGCAGCCTAATTTTATTTTTTAGAAGTTGTTTTCTCTGGTGAGTCAAAAATGACTCAAGCATGTTCATTAGCGCGTCGACCTCGGATTTTGGACGTTTCCAGTTTTCAGCGGAAAAAGCATACAAGGTCAGGTATTTAACCCCCAGTTTTCCAGCTTTTTCGACAATTTTTTCCACATTATCAACCCCTTTTCGGTGACCTTCATTGCGAGGTAGTCCCTTCCGATTAGCCCAACGCCCATTACCGTCCATTATGATAGCAACATGCTGGATTGTAGGCTGTTGTTGGGATGAGGTTTCCAAGATTGGATTCAATTTTTAAAAGTAGCTTTGGCGGTGTTCTCGCCAAGGTAAATGGAAAAGTCCAGTTTATGGGCCAACTTTGCATTGAATTCAACTGGTTTTTGTGAATTTCCAAGCAGCAATCTGGACTTCTCCGTGCGATATCAGGCCAAAAAAACCGATAAAAATCGTCGAAATCTCAGGATTCATTTTTGAACTCTCGATTACTGGGATGAGTCGGAAACATTATCAATCCAAGGTTTGAAAATTTCAAAATACCAAAACTATTTTGGATGATGTCCTTGCTTGAATACTACCTTTTATCATTAATGCGTTGTTATGGAAAATCGGGTACAAATTAAATACTGCTCCCAATGCAGGTTTGTCCTGCGAGCTACCTGGCTCGCCCAGGAGATTCTGTTTACGTTTGGTCTGGATCTCGCTGAGGTGGCGTTGGTGCCTGGAATAGAAGGAGTCTTCACGGTACATCTAAATGGCAATCTGCTCTTTAATAAAAAAACTGAAGGGCGCTTTCCGGATTCCAAAGAACTCAAACAATTGATACGTGATCGCATTGATCCGGATCGCGATTTGGGGCACAGTGATCGTCCCTAATGGTTCAGTCGATCTGATTGATATCAAATGGCGTGGATTGATACACGTAGTAGTTCAGCCAATTATTATAGAGAAGATTTGAATGGGCTCTCCAGCTGAGTACCGGTTCTTTCTCCGGGTCACTGTCCGGAAAGTAATTCTCAGGCATTTTGATCGGCAGATTCTTGTCCAGGTCCCTTACATATTCTTTCTTCAGGGAATCAGCTTCGTATTCGGAATGATTGAAAACATATAATCGTCTGGTAGATTCATCCCGCACAATGTAGAGACCTGATTCAGGAGAATCGGACAACACGTCTAACTCTTTTACCTGGTCGATATCCTCTTTTCGCATCTCTGTATGGCGGCTGACAGGTACTTGAAATTTATCGTCAAAACCGCGCATCAAAAAAGAGTCGCGTTTTAACTTATCATGCAGGAACACACCGAATTTTTTCTGCGGTAAATTATATTTCTCAACACCGTAGAAATGGTGCAAAGCTGCTTGAGCACCCCAGCAAATAAAAAAGCAGGACCACACATTTGTACGGCTCCAGTCGAGGATATTCTTAAGCTCCTCCCAATATTCAACTTCTTCCCAAGGAAGCTGTTCAATGGGTGCACCGGTTACAATCAGTCCGTCAAATTTGCGATCCTTTACTTTATCCCAAGTTTGGTAAAATTGCAGTAGATGCTCTCTGCTGGTGTTTTTCGATTCATAGGAAGCGGTGGTGAGTAGCGTAATGTTGATTTGGAGTGGAGTATTACTCAAGAGCCTCATTAGTTGTGTTTCTGTATCAATCTTGTTGGGCATCAAGTTCAATACTGCCACCTCAAGAGCGCGGATATCCTGATGAATAGCCTTTCTTTCGGACATCACAAAGATGTTCTCTTTCTCCAGTCTCTGTTTAGCAGGAAGATTATTTGGAATATTAATTGGCATCGGAAAACTAAAAAGCGCCTAGGTATAAGGAAAGCTGAAAGACAGCGAAAGAAAAATTTTGAATTCCAATCTTGAGTCTCGATACCACAAAAAAGGCAGATCCAGACGGATCTGCCTTTTGTTTGGGTTAGCCCGTTTTGGGCCGTGCTCTATGGATAGTTGGTACTATCGAAATGTTTCTTAGAAAAAAGTGAGGTTTAGTTGTTGTCGCTGTCCAGATTGGCCAGTGCCGGTTTCACAACTCTCTGTGGGTTAACAGAAATAGATGAAGCAGCTGCATTGATAACTTGGTTGTCTTTGTATTTAGTTCCTTTTCCGAAAACAAAAGGTTGAATTTGCTTGGAACTAGTTGCCCGACCTTTTCGCTTTGCTGGTTCGTATTGCCATTGGCGAATCGCTTTTAGCACCGGCAAGTTCAGTCGCTGATCGCCCGAATAAAGAACTTTTACCCGAGTTACAAATCCAGCAGAGTCTACCGATACCGCTACACCAACTTCTCCTTCTACTTCCTGCAGTTTTTTGGCGAGTTGTGGTTTGGGGCTGTAAAGTGGAATTGCTTTCTCGTCGATCGAAGTGAGAAAGGAAGATCCAAAAGTAAGTGGTTGAACAATCTTGCAGGATACGGGTTTCCCATTTCTGTAAGCAGGTTCGAATTCCCACTTTCTTACAGCCCTTAGAGTAGGCTTTTCAAGATCCGGATGGGAGGAATGTCTTACTAAGGCGTTTGTCACATTCCCCTTGGAGTCGATCTCTATGAGCAGACTCACGTATGCGTCGGAAGTAATGATACGTCCAAAAAATGTTGGATTTGGTGTGTTAATCGGGCGCGGGTAAACATCAAAGTTCTCCGCTGCCGTCAGGCTATTCCCAACGAGCAACGCCAGACTGAACATAAAGATTATGAGTTTTACAGAGTTCATCAGATGCATGGTTGTTAAATCAAAGAAACAGGTATAAATTTTCCTCTTTTGGTAGGGATTTCCAGTATTCAGGATCGGCAAAAGGAATTTTAGCAAACCCGTTACAATTACACTTAACTGTACCTAGAAAGTGATCCTCTATCGTCAGTTGACTCTGCCGGAACCTTATAAATTAACGAGACTTCAAGGCTTCTAGAACTCGTAATACAATCGGTTCGTCAGGTGGCAGGGTTTCCTTCAACGCAAAAAGCGTTTCGGCAACGAGAGAATAGTCCGGCTCTGCATTGCCTTCCAAGGTCGAGAGTTGTTGAACATAGCGAATACTTCGGTCGATCAACTTGAAATTACTCGGTTTCACGTAGGTCATTAAGTTACTTTCAAAGCGTCCCAGAATTCCCATGACCAAAGTCGAGTGGATGTTTAATACTAGTTTGAGAAGCAGATTGTGTTCGAAAAAAGTCAGTTCAGGAGCTCGAATTCTCCAGTTGTGTTCTTCAAAGTTGAATTGAAAGCCCTGATCGACAACTTCTATATCGAACAGGTGCTGGGTCGCTGCCTTAGTTTTGCGGGTCCTTTCAGCAAGGCAGTTCTGTCCGATCGTGAATCCGTTCAGATATTCCAATCCAACGAACGATTTAATTTCTTTCCATTCAAGGCACCTGGGTTTGCGTTTTAAAATATGATGCCAAGCGATTTCTGAATTCGCCGCCGAGGGTACAGACAGGTAGCACCAACCTGGGGGGTCCGCGGGGTTGCTTACATTTTCAAAAGGAGAAAGAGCGAAAGTAGGGGCCCGTTCAGTTGTATCGGTCAGGACCGTTACGCCAAAGGATTTAGTGTTGTAAATGACGTATTCAGATTTCTGGTAACAAACAGCTTCCTTCTCCGTAAACTTGCCGAGTGGAAAAAGGCTTAAATCTTCCCAGGTTTGACGAAATTGTTGGAGACGGCGCTTTATTGTCTCCTGATTTTCCCCGTATTGAATCGCCCATCCCACTGAAGCCATCAACACAGTGCTGGCTTGCATCCGTGTACTGCCCGATAAACCCATCGAGCCTACAAAAAGACTCAAGCATTTGATGGCGGAGTTCTTGAGAACACGCGAAGATCTTTCAATTTCCTTGAGGAGTTGTGCCCTTGGGTTGCAGTATAAAAACCATGGTTTTTTATCTGATCGTTGTGCGGCCGCTTCA
>JAPUIL010000342.1 GCA_027297085.1 Verrucomicrobiota bacterium
CACTCGTCAAGCACGACATCTCAACTCCGTGAGCAAACCGGATCCGATTCAATGGATCTCACGACCATTGCTACAATGTTTCCATTATCTTTGATCAGGAAACTCCTTACGATAAATTCTCGATTTGAAATGTAGGAGACAAACTTGTTCGCGACCCGATTGACCACCGAATCGCGGTTAAGAGCTACCCCTACAGCTACGAATCGAAAGTCAAAATGTAGGAGCTACCAAGTAAAACAACACCTCAACGAAACGAAGTGCAGTTTCGAACGAAGTGACACCAACATAACAATTTATTCGCGATTTGTAGCTCTTGGAATTGTTGCTGTTAACTCCACTCTCGTGGACTACTGGCTACCCGCTACTTCTGTTGATACCACTTACCGGAGATGTCCTGTAGCCAGACTCCGGAGGCAGACTTTTTTCGTAACTCCTCGGCCCGTCCCTGACCGACCACTTTTACGCTTATCTTCAGGCGCTTGGCCAGGATAGCATAAAGGGCCCTACGATCTTTGTTCTCGGCGTTCATGAGCGTGGTTTCATCCGCTGAAAGGGCGGCACGTTGGGTTAGTATACCCACGTTGTTCTCGCCGACTTTGCTTGCGAGTTTCAGCTTATCGATCGAAGAGACCCGTTGCATGATGCTCTTTTTCAGGCTCGCCTCGTCTAGGGCAAAAGTTTGAGCTGCGCTTAGCAGGAAGCAGGTGACTGCCAGTGACATAAAAATGGATAGCTTTTTCATAGCGTTGAGTGGAAATTATTCTTCTTCGATGGCTTGAGACGCTGCGTCAATGTCGGCAAAGACGCTATCAAGCTCTTGCTGTAGTTGCACCTTCAGATTGACGTCCAGGGTCAGGTAAATCGGTTCGATGGTGCTGTGGGTTTTTACGCTTATGCAGCCTGTGGTTGCGAGAACCATACAAAGCGCCTGGCATAGATATAGAGATCTGGTGAATGATGGTTTTGAGGAAGACATGTGGATAATAAGACTCCAAAAAGGGAGAATAGTTACAACCATTTATTGAAAGGACGGCGTTCCCAATGAATGGATGCGCAGAAGGAATTGAATGAGCTCGTCCGTAGTGCCATTAATATTGGTGTCCAGAACCATGGGCACTTTGGTTTTACCAGTCAGCCCTTCGCCGACCAGGTGAATACGGGCAGGAGTATCCGGGCTATCTTCAGGGAACAGATCGATGCGGAGCTCTAGGATCGTCAGATTACTCAGCGCATCCTTTACCACATTCTCCGGAGCGAGCTTTAACTTTTCCAGGATTTTGTCCCCAATGGACTGTAGAAATCCTCTATCCGTTGGTTCGGACGGCTCGAAAAGTCCTTCGGTGTTGTAAATCAAACGTGCCGTTTCACCTTCGCTGAGCGTCAGATGGCCGTCACTTGTTTGAAAGCTGCCATCCTTGAAGCTTATGGGCAGATGGCCGCTGATAGCGCCTTCCATGGTCCCTTTGAATAAGTTAATCCCATCCACGATGGCTTTCAAGGAGAGTCGCTCAAATGCGATGACTGTTTCAAAGGTAGTTGGATTCAAAGTAATTGTGGTGGGAGACAATCGGAGGTTTCCGTCAAAGAGGTCGGTGGTGCCGCTGGTTAGTAAAATAGATTTGGAGTCCAATATATCGAAATTAATATGGGTCTTTTCGAACTCCAGATCACCCAGTTCAATCCGGTCTATAGCGAAGGTAGATTGTCCGGGTTCGCTTTTCAGGCTTTTTAATGAGGAAAGTGTGAGGCTGGACTGAATACCAGTGGCTTCGAGATTGGAGCGGGGAATGCTGATCGATCCATCTAGGAGGGTGATCTCTGATGATGCATCGAAGAATCCGTTTGCAAAATCAAAGCCTCCATTGGCCGAAATCGTTCCAGAAAAAATAAGGTCATCGAAGTTGGGCACATGTCTGCCGATCACATCGGAGTAGTCGAAGGTCATTGGATTGAATATGTACTCACCGTTCAATGACGGGTTACTTAAAAGATCACTGACAGTTTGAGTCAGTGAGACCTTTCCTTCTATGCCATCATAAAGAAAATTAATATCTCCTTTGAATTCGAGCTGGCTCAGATCTCCCCAGCTTTCCATGTTTACTGAAAGCTGTTCAAACGATTCCCCTGTCGTGATCAGCGTGCCCACGGTTGCGGTCAAATTGGAATTAATTGGTTGAACGGTTTCTCCGGACCTAAGTTCTAATTGGGATGACATCCATTGGCCTGTGATAGATCCTGCTATGAACTCGTTGGCCGTTGCACTGATTGTGCCGGAAGCGGATTCGGTGAAACGTTCCGAAAGTACAGCTTTATCCCCGAGATCGATGCCGCCCAGATTCAGCTTATCAAACCTTAGATCGGCAAGCAGGGAACCTTCCTTTACTTGCCATTCATTTCCTTGAACATCGAAGTTTGAAAGATTACATTTTATGGCAGCGGTAGAACCATCTATCGCGAAGTTTACCTGAAACAAACCATCGGAATTTTGCAGGCTTGATACGCTTAAAAGTGGATCACCAATCGGGGAAATCTCCTCTATTTGAAGCGAAGTTAAAATTAATTCGATGGACTCATCCTTTGTAATGTAAACCTGCCCGCTCCAGGTGATCTTCAGGATGCCTGAATCCAACAATAGGTCCAACGTCCCGTTTTCGACTGTCAACTGTCTAACTGGGATGCCCTGCAGGATCTCAACAGTCAGGGGCTCCCCACTGCTCTCCAACATTGCTGGATTAATGGCAATATGGAGTTCGTCGAAGTCTATCAATTCGACTTCCTTTTGTTTAATCAGGTCGAGCAACCCATACCGCACCGTAGATCCATTCACTTCGATTACCCAACCTGCTCCCGACAGTTTTGCATGACTGATTGTAAGGTGCTTATTTGTAGCTTTTGAGATCTGCACTTCTGCACCTTCGAATCCAGCTTCAACCAGTTTTTGCTTGGTAATCGTATTCAGTAAATCTGGCAAATTCCACCAAACAACGATACATAGAAGTAGACCCAATGAAGCCATTACGGCGACAAATTTTAAGAATCTCTTCTTCCCACCCTTGTGCATGGCCTGCCGCCCTGGGAGCTTTTATTGAAAGTAGGATAGGTCAGCCGCATGTCTTAGGGCGGCAACGGGATCATCCCAGGTCGGAATGAACTCGTGAGCTACGTACCCCTCGTAGCCGGTTTCAAGAATCGCATCCAGGATTGGCTTATAGTTGATTTCCTGGGTGTCGTCGATTTCACCGCGACCAGGATTGCCCGCGGTGTGATAGTGGGCGATGTAGTCCTTGTATTGGCGGATTCGCCGGATGATATCTCCGTTCATGATTGAGACGTGGTAAATATCGAAGAGCAGTTTGAAGTTCTCTGAGCCAATCTGTTTGACCAGGTCGATGCAGAAATCCACATCATCTCCGAAGTAGCCAGGATGTCCCTTCATCGGGTGGCTATCATCCCGGGAGTTGAGGTGTTCGAATGCCAGGGTTATACCGTTTTTCTCGGCCTTGGGAAGGACCTCTTTCCAGGTATCGATACAACGTTGTGCCGCTTTCTCATCGTCCATTCCTGGGTAGCGCATGCCGGTAAAGGTAATGACTTTTTTGCAGCCCACATCTTTTGCAAGGTCGATGGCCCGAGTGAGGCCGTTTACTACCAGGTCGTGGTACTCCGGGTTGCACGGCCCCTGCTTAAATCCATGTGCCCCTGACACCAGGGAGATTTCCATACCCAGCCCTTTTATCATGGAGTAATTGTCCGCGGAAATACCTTCCATGGCGACCAGCCCGATCTCTTTGCAGTGTTTAGCAAGGGTAGGGACATCCATCAGGTCCTTGTAGCACCAGCCCATAATAGATTGGTTGATTCGGCCGTCGGCAACGGATTGGGGCCTGGAAGCTGATTCGGTTCTTTGGGCACAGGCCTGACCCGCCAGTAAGCCTAAGGTGCTGCCAGCACCCAGCTTGAGAAGATGGCGCCGGCTAAAAGAGTTAGAATCAATTGGACTAAGGTTTGCCGGCTGTTTGCGAGGATCTTGCTTCATGCCTGAACTCAAACAGAAACGTATCGGTGAGAAAACCTTATTGTTTCAAAAATCCTAGATGTGTTTTTAAAGTAGCATTTCCTCTCGGGATTTCTATGAGTGTAATCATGCGAGGAATCCTGATCGGAGTTATAGCATTAATTTTCCTGATAGTGGGGCTCGTTTTCCTGCCTAAGAAGAAGGAAAATGAGCAATGGGAACGTGAGAACAAAATCGATACTTATTGGGAGGTGGGCGACTTTGAGCTGACCAATCAGTTGGGAGAGGCTTTTTCGTCTGAGCAGCTCAAAGGCAAGATCTGGCTGGCCAATTTTGTGTTCACATCCTGTGTTGCTGAATGCCCACTGCTTGCGCAACAAATGACCCTGGTTCGCCGAAACCTGGGGCCGCGAGATGACATAGCCTTTGTATCCTTTAGTGTGGATCCCCAGACCGATTCGCCCGAGCGATTAAAACAATTTGCCGCGGCCTATGGAGAAGATCCACGGTGGACCTTGCTGACAGGTGAGGTCGATACAGTGACCGATCTGGTCACGAGCAAGTTTTTACTACCTCTCACTCGCAACGAAGATGGAACGGCGGACTCAAATGAAACCGCGATTTACCACAGCGACAAAATGCTGGTAGTCGACGGGAATGGAGTGGTTCGTTATTTTTGCGACGGTCTCAATCAACGGACGGTTCAGTCGCTCACTGACGTTTTCCAGGTCCTTATTCAGGAGTCAGGGGTTTATTAATTCCGATATAGTGAAGTTTCGATTACGAGCGACTGCTTAACTGTCGTCTGCTGCGCTCTTAATCTCCCTTACCAGTTCTTCCGGCTTCCAGGTTTCGTCGGTGAAAATTTTGGTGATCTTTCCGGATTCATCGAGCACTACGGTGCGCAGGTTGTGGGAGTAAATGGCGGTTTTGCTTTTTCCAAATTTTAGGCCGACTGCTTCGCCGAGGGATTTTACGGACGCCTGGCTTGAGCTGGATAGAAAGTCCCAGTTTGAAGAATCTTGTTTAAACGGTTCCGCGTAGGCTTTCAAAACCTCCGGCGTGTCAAATTCGGGATCAAAGGAAACGGTCAGGAGCTGGTAGTTTTCTGGTGATTGAGAATCCGCCTTTAGCAATTCGTCTACTTCATGAAAATTCCGCATCATAGTCGGGCAATATTCCGGAACAGGACAGCGGGTAAACACAAAGGTTAAGGCCACAACCGAGCCCCGGTAGTCACTCAGCTGAATCGGTTTACCCTGTTCGTCCAACAATTCAAAATCGGGTAATGGGTCACCTACTTTGAGGAGCTTTGAGGACGAGGTCGATTTCGGCGCAGGCGAATTAACCTCTACTTTTTTACCGGTGGTTTTTAGATCTTCGATCCAGGAAGAAAGTTCAGCTACCTGGTAGGTAAATTGAATCTCGTCACCGGGTGATACTCCTTCCACTTCTGCAGGATTTTTAACTCTGAAGTGCATGATCATGGCACCCATGTAACCTGGCATTTCTTCGTGATCAATCACCACGGTTCTACCCTCGTCCTGGATCTC
>JAPUIL010000343.1 GCA_027297085.1 Verrucomicrobiota bacterium
GAGACTACCTGAAGAGGTGACTCTACTTCCTGTTATGCGATTTCCTTTGAACTGACTGTTTGTAGGCCGATTAAGTCTGCTGGAAAAGCTCTATTATATTGTCTGAGGGATCGAGGCAAAGAATCTGTTTGCGTCCCTGATTTTCTATAAGATCGTTTTTAAACTGCACTCCGTTCTTTTTAAGTCGGGAAACAACAGTTTCAATATCATCGACGGTAATTACCATTCGAGACCATCCTCCTGGTGAGGGTTTAGTTCCGTCTGGCATTGGCTTTGAGGCTGAAGCCTTAGGACCGGAGACGATTAGTTGTACGCCATCTCGTTCCAATATAGCTATTGCTGGTCCAAATTGTTCTTCCAACTTAAAATCAAAATTTGATGTATAAAATTCAACTGCCTTGTCGACGTCATTTACTATATAGCGAAATCTTATCATGCTAATCACCTCTTTCAGTTCTGTATGACTTGTGAATCAGTACAGTATAACCATTAAAGAAACTGATAGTTTGTAGAACATACAATATAAAACTCAATATTGATGGTGTAGCGGAGAAAATCTAAGGCCAAAGGATGGAGAATAAGCGCAGGCGAATTCTCTGCCATTGACCATTGACGAGAAACGGGACGGCAAATAACGCCAAAGGCCAACCGGTAACAGAAAACCTCTCATCGACTCCTGAGAAGTCTTGATTTTTCAACTCGGGACGGTGGGCGATACTGGATTCGAACCAATGACCTCTGGTATGTGAGGGTGGGTTGTGAATTGCCGCCTTTTGTTTTCAAAAAAATATCGCCAGGCGCGGGAAAATAAGTTGAGAATTGGGCTCTTTTGCCGGTATAGTTAATAGGAGTTTTAGGAACCATCTGATAGGAGTATCGGGTCAAGATGAAAGAGGTGGAAAAGGCAGGGCTGGTCCTGCTGCTGTTGTGCAGCAATCTTTTGGGGCAGGATGGTTTGATCGCCTATTTTCCTTTCAACGGCAACACCAATGATGAAAGCGTGAGCGCCAATCATGCTATCGCCAACGGCCCGACGCTCACAGCGGACCGGTTCGGTAAGCCGGACAGCGCCTACAGCTTTGACGGCATCGACGATTTCCTACGCATCCCCTATCATCCAAGCCTGTATCCGGCCAGTCTCTCCGCGACGGTCTGGGTCAAAGTCAGCGAAACACCGTTATCCGGAAAGTACATTCTTACAAGTTCCGGAGATATCGCAACACCTCCATTCGATCCGTTCAGAATTCGACTCAAGATCTCACGCAAAATTACGAGTCGTTTTGAAGGAGACGAAGACCGCTCGCATGTTGACCTGGAAAGCGAAAGCAAGCTCGAATTAGGCCGGTGGTATTTTATCGCCACCTCCTATGATGCAAACACAAGCAATGCCAGCCTCTACATCAACGGAAATCTCGAGGACGTCACCAGTCTGAAGATGGTGTTGGATCGCAATGAATTAGGCTACATGGTAGGCGCCGGTCAACGATTCGACGGCCAGCCCGACAGCACGACCCACTTCAGCGGCAGTATCGATGACATCCGGCTCTATGATCGGGCTATCTCTGAAACAGAGGTTCGGTCACTGTTCAACAAAGGCACACAGTTTGAAATCAAGATCGAGATATTAGAGCAGAATTTCCCAAATCCGTTCAATCCGACCACGAGGATCCGCTACGTTCTGGCGGTTCCTGCCAAAGTTGTGCTCAAAATTTTTGCGATCACAGGGCAGGAGGTGAGGACCCTCGTAAACGCAAATCAAGCTGCGGGATTGCAGGTGGTCGACTGGAATGGCACCGACCACAACGGCCGGCGCGTGGCCTCGGGTCTCTACATCTACCGGATTGAAGCGGGACGACAAGATATCAGCAAAAAGATGCTGCTCTTGAATTAGCACGCTCAAGGTTTGAAGGTCACAAAACAAGAAGGTTCGGGGCGGGCTTTCAAGCTAATCCAGCAATTCTCCTTTCCCAAAGGCTTTCTCATACTCTCGCCAACTGCGCAACGGTCGGAGCGTGTCGGCAACACCCGCCACAGACCTGATGAGGATGAAAGGGTCGAGGCGAAAGTCGGACACTTCAGCCTTTCGAGCCTCCCGGTGCCAATTGTCATACCCACTGTAATCCAGGCGTCTCACCACGTTTTTTTCTTCACCAGGCGCCATGGACGCCACAGATAGGCTGTAGGCCCCATCACCAGCCGCCGCGGGCAGCCGCAGGTGAAAGCCCACTTTCCTGACCGTATCAGCGGCGAGATTCCTCAGTGCGAACTCAAACTTCAGAAACTTTGGATCATCTCGCCAGTATTGCCGCCCTACTTCCGCTCTCTTTATCTCGCCAATTTCGACCAAAGCCAGAATGTGGCCTTTGATCTGTTCATTGGTTTCTGCAATTCGAACCTTTCGCAAACGTTTGACCTCTGTCATATAGTGGGCGAGGTCGACCACACCCACAACGCGCCAGTCGTCACTCACCTTTCGCAGATCGAGCTTGAAGTCCAGGTCCGTTTCTAAAAGCGGATGCGAAAAGCGCAATGGAATCAACGCGCGTTCGCCCTCCTGTTGAACATCGCCGAGTCCCTTGAAGTACTCAGGCAACAAATGGTAATCTCTGGCCAGGTCCACGACTGACATACCCAACATTTCAGAGAGGACGGTCTGCGAATCTTGCGCCAGCAGTGCCAACAAGCTCCCTGCGCGAACCGATCCCAGGAGGCTTGTTTTGACGGTCGCCTGCAATGCCGGCTTCATGGACTCCGCTAGCTTCAGCCCAAACAAAGCGCCCAACGCCTCAAATCCCCTGCCCGATTCATCCTCAAGTGAAGACTCGAGATATCCTGTGAAGACTTCGTCGACCAGGGATTCACAGAAAGCATCGACGTCCAGATGCTCCTCAAATCTTATGCGGTTCCGGGTCTCGACGGCGTCGGTCAACCGGGAAAGCGCATATTGTGGCCGGCTGCGAAACCAGCCCATTGCAAGGAAAAGCACGATAAGAACACCAGCAACAGTCACCCATGCGGGCAGCCTGGGGAGCACGAAGATTTCCCCGATAATTGCGACACGGCTCCACATAATGTTCCTGTTTGCAAGGAACTCTCTGGATTTTTGATGCCCCAGGCCAGCCGCTTTCTGCAGATCTGCGATTGCTTCACCGGGACGACCAAGGAGGTTAAGCGCCACAGCCCGGTTGTAATAAGCCTGCTCGTTCCGGCGGTGCGCGATTATCGAGTCTGAAAATGCTTTTATTGCAGCTTCGTAATCTTCTTGCTCCGATAGATCAAGGCCCTCTTGCAGCCAGGCTTGTGAGCGCTTGGCATCGATGGGCGTCCGCAAGAAGCTGAACCAATCCAAGAAGTCTCTGCCTGCCCTTGGATTACCTGTTCATGAACCCTGTTCGTCTTCATTTCAGTGGATTCGTCCGGTGCGCTGCTGGCATCGGTCGGTTTAGAAAAATACAATCTGGCGAAACGGATAAGGCGGTGAAGGGGAAGCGCTGTTCGCAAGACGAATCACGGCACCAATATGGCTAATGCGGAGCCAAAGACGTCACACCAATCATCATTATCGATTTCGCCAATGGGCCCGGGGCTCGCCTCTCCGGTCTCGGTGATTCCTGTGATGAATAAGGTATCGTCTCCACAGTTCAGAAACAACAACGAACAAAGACCCATCACCTCTACGCTTGGAATTGAGGCAATCAACATATTCCATTTAATCCGTCAAAAGAAATGTTGGCGCCTTTCTATGCTGAGTACCCTGCTCATACGCATAGGCGATTTCTATTAAAACCGGTTCACTCCAGGCTCGGCCAAAGAAGGAAATGCCCACTGGCACGTCACCAATAAAACCCATGGGCACATTAATATTCGGGTAACCGGCAAGCGCTGCATTAACGGAAGTGGACAGCACAAAATTATCGCCGTTGAGCATGTCTGTTTTCCAGGCCGGACCGCCGGTGGGGGCTATGATCGCGTCCAGGTTATGGTCATCCATGGCCTGGTCTATGCCATCATCACGGTAAGCTAACAGCATATCGCGGACGGCTTTTTTGTATTCTCTCGATTCAAGGTCGCCCTTGGATTGCGCATTTTCCATTCGGCCAAGATTAAAATAGAGCATTTCCAGGCTATCGGCCAGCGTGGCAGCGATGGCGCCCTCCAGGTCAGTCACCGGGGCATCTTCCCCGAGTCTTGCGAAATATTTCCTGAGCCCATCTTTAAACTCAAAGGCCAAAACTTCTCGAGAATTTTTCCAGGGGTCTCCCTCTACCAGCTGCTCCAATTCAATAACTTCCGCGCCCTGGCTCTTTAAAAAACGGACAGCCCGGTGCATGAGTGTATCCACTTTGTGGCGTGTTCCCTCTTCGGTTTTGAGATAGGCAATGCGTTTGCCCTGCAAGCCATCTTCTTTTAAGAACTGGGTGTAATCGGTAAAAGAGTTGCCTTGGCTGGCGAATGTTTTCTCGTCGCTGGAATCAACACCGGTAACAGCGCCTAACAAAATCGCAGCGTCGGTGACCGTGCGTGTCATGGGGCCTGCCGTATCCTGCGTATCGCTGATTGGCACGATGCCGGAACGGCCCCAAAGGCCAACCGTTGGTTTGATGCCCACAACGCCATTTGCGTTGGCAGGACACATGATGGAGCCCCAGGTTTCGGTGCCGACAGCCACGGCGCATAAATTTGCTGAGACCGCCACCGCGGATCCTGCGCTTGAGCCGCACGGATTCCGGTCCAGCACATACGGGTTGTTGGTCTGGCCACCCACGCCGCTCCATCCGCTCGAGGAAAAAGAGCCACGATAATTCGCCCATTCACTCAGGTTGGCCTTAGCAAGAATCACTGCCCCGGCTTCCCGCAATTTTTTGGCAACCCAACTATCCTGCAACGGATGGGAGTCTTGCAAAATTCTTGACCCGGCGGTGGTGGGCATTTTGTCATGCGTATCAATATTGTCTTTTAAAATAACCGGGATGCCGTGCATGGGGCCGCGGCTGTTGCCGGCTGCCAATTCTTGGTCCAGAGAATCCGCAATTTGCAACGCGTCGGGATTGACCAAAATAATGGCATTAAGCCCGGGGCCGTTGCGGTCAATCTCCTCGATGCGATCGAGATAAAGCTGCACAATTTGCCTGACCGAATAGCGGCCGTCCTTATAACCCTGCTGGATTTCCGGGATGGTAATTTCATCCAGTTGGAATGGACGCACTTTGTTGGATGAATCTTGTACCTGACAGGAAAGAAGTAAAGAACCTATTGCGAGGTAAGGCAAAAGCTTAAAAAAAGATTGAAATAACTTCATGATATCTCCTTTCGTTAATTTAAATGGTGTAATTTTTTTTCTTGATAGTTAACGTACCCTAAACTATGAATTAAGATAAGCTTATTAATGGCTTTGGTGCCTCTTTTTAACCGCGGCAACTTTACTCTGAAATTTAAAAAAAATCGTTGGGGCATAGCCCCAAACCCCACCCACTCGTCGTTCTCACTCCATTCGCTTGGCGCTGCGTCCCTTGCGCCGCACTCCTTCCGCTCAAACAGCTCGTTTTGCTCATAGGTTCACCCTGTGAAATAATGGTTCAATCTTATCCTTTAACAAAGCCTCTCGAAACCACAAAGGGATAAAAAAGCTATTATTCTACTATTTCACAGGGTAAATATTGCTTCAACCGATTCTTCAAATATCTTTTGCCATAAGTGGTTTTTAAATAGTACTCCCGGTGTGTGGCATCTTGTTGATTAAGACATCCTTCAAAATAAACCAATTTCAATGGTCTTCGGTTTTTTGTGGATTGCACATTTCCTCTATTATGTTCTTCTAACCGCTGGCGCAAATCAGATGTATAACCAGTATAAAACTGATTATCCACTTCGCTTTGAAGCACATATATATAAAAATAGGGCATATTCTTTTCCTATTTCACAGGGTAGAGCCGGAATGAGCTGCCAACTTTACCCTGTGAAATAATTCAAT
>JAPUIL010000344.1 GCA_027297085.1 Verrucomicrobiota bacterium
GTAGAGAAACAATTCTCCGCTTACCGTGGGTGTTATGTCCATTCGGGTGGCGGGAGGGATGACAGTGTCGGAGGACACCCAGGCGTCATAGAGCGTTTCGATAGGGAAGGGGAGAGCGTATTGTTTTGTGATATCCATGAGGAAATAAGTTAAGGAAAATGATTGCCGGTAAATTACTTTTGCATGAAGGGAAAGAACCGTCTTGATTAGAAGTTCAGCGAATATCAGATTTAGATTCTTTACAACTTTGAACTCACCCTTTTCCTGGCAAATGTTAAATATCAACCAACTCAATCACACCGCCATTCACGTGGCTGATCTCGACCGCAGCGTCGCCTTTTACCGCGACGTGCTTCAATTGGAGCAAATAGGCAGACCGAACTTTCCTTTTGGTGGCGCCTGGTTTCAAACCGGTCCGGATCAGGAGCTGCATTTAATCTGCAAAGAAGAAGGATCCTACACGGTCCCGTTGGAGCGTCACACTGCTTACCGTATTCCTGATATGGCTGCGGCCAAAGCTCATCTGGACTCATTGGGCTTAACTTACGATGGCCCCAGAAATCGTCCGGATGGTGTCCTGCAATTATTTTTGAATGACCCGGATGGTCATGTTGTCGAGCTTACTCAGCTGGATGTTTAAGGCCGTATTGCTCTTTACCCTTTGTGGGCTTGTTTTGTTAACCCAACAAGCCTGTACCCCGCCCTGCGAAGTGAGTGAAATTCCTTGGGGAACATTACCCAGCGAAGAGCCGGTGACTTTGTATACTTTGAAAAACGGCCACGGCATGCAGGCGGATATCACTAACTATGGAGGTATCGTGGTCCGATTAACCGCCCCGGATCGCGAGGGCAAATTTGAAGACGTAGTGCTCGGTTATCATACGCTCGATGAATACGTGGAACGGAATCCCTTGTTCGGAGCTATTGTTGGACTCTATGCCAACAGGATTGAAACCGGTCTTATTGAACTGGATGGTGAAAAAGTGCAACTGTTTGTGCGTGAGCGTCCCGATAGTGTTCCGGTGCATATGCATGGCGGCTCCGTTGGATTGGACGAAGTTGTTTGGGATGCGCAGACGGGAATAGCAAGAAACCATGCCTATTTGGAATTAAACTACCTGCACAAAGATGGTCAGGATGGGTACCCAGGCGATGTGCAGGTGAAGGTGACTTATCGGTTAACCAACAAAAACGCTTTGGAAATTGAGTATAAAGCCACCACCCAGAAAACCACGGTCATAAACCTGACCAACCACTCCTATTTCAACCTCATTGGCGGTGGCATAGGTAACGTGTTGAACCATGAAGTAATACTGCATGCGGATGAATTGACCGAAGTGAAGCCAGGCTTGATTCCCACAGGAAACTTTCTGCCTGTCTCCGGAACGCCTTTTGACTTCAATACTCCCCACAGGATCGGAGAGCGCATAGACGATGCGAACGCGCAGCTCCGGTTGGGCAGAGGCTACGACCATAATTATGTACTGAAAAATTCGGGATTGAGTCTGGAGCTATTCGCCTCCGTCTACGAGCCAACCAGTGGTCGCGTGATGGAAGCATTTACCGATCAACCGGGGGTTCAGTTCTATACCGCAAATGGGATGAAAGGCATTGTTGGAAAAGGTGAAATCGTATACCAGCCCCGAAGCGGCTTCTGCTTTGAAACCCAGCATTATCCCGACTCACCCAATCATCCGCATTTTCCTACCACCATTTTGAGACCGGGGGAAACTTACGAAACGACCACCGTATTTAAATTCGGCGCGCGGTAAGGATGGGCATAAAGATTGAAGGATGAAGGCAAAAGGATGAATAGCATAATGCTGAACCTTGTCGGGAAAGACGTGGGCCTTTTCTAAACTGCGATACCGAAACGAAAGATCGCGGGATAAACCCGTTCCTACAAATATTCCTGCTTCTATCCTAAAGCAGCGGCGACCTGTTCTTTCATTTTGGCTAGACCGGTCTTGGCTACTTCGAGAGCATCCTGTTCCCAGTAATTGGGATTAAACAGCTCGAGAGAGAACACCATGTCTGGATTGAGCTTGGCCAGGGTTCGGAAAATCTCTCCTAGCGGCGCTATTCCATCACCGGGGTATACGCGATCTTTGTCCCCGATTGTTTCCCAGGGTGGATCGGCCGGATAGTCGTTGATGTGGATAGCATGGACGGAATTCTTGCTTAGCATCTGCAATCCTGTGAAATCCGATCCACCCTTATAAAGGTGATAGACGTCAGGTAAAACACAGGCTTTGGGATGACCGCTTTCAATGGCAACAAACACAGCTTGCCCCAAGCGGTGCAGGTTTTTGGAGAATCCCCAAACTTCGACCATGGGCACCACCCCCATTTTATCACCCAATTCCAGAAGGGCACGGTATCTTTCCGCCGCCGCCAATAGGTCCAATCCCGCCTCCTTGGTAGCGCCTTTGGGAGGAGCGGCGATTCGTATTCCTCCAATTTGCGAAAGGATATCCATGTCGCTCTTGGCTTCCTCAAGTCCCTTGGCGCGTGCAACGGGATCATCGACGATCCACTCGGCAAAACCAATGGCACTTTCCACCGTCAGGCCCAGGTCTTGGATTCGTTTATTGAGGTCTTTGAGAGAGCCTCCTTCGTCCAAAAAAGCGCGGATGGATCGAATCCAGGGTTCGATTGCATTGTAGCCGGCTTTCGCCGCGATTTCGATTTCTTTGACCAGCCCCAGCTCTTGGCCACGGATGGTACTGGTGTTGAAACAATACTTAAAATTGGCAGAGCTCATAATCTTGTTTCCGGGTTTGGCGCATCCCGTTGTATTCAGTATTCCGGCACTGAGGGTAGCGCCCGTTAGGGTTCCGATAAATTTCCTGCGTGATGTTTGTTCGTTCATAAATAACTTAGAGATACCATCCTGGGCGTGGTGTATAGCTGAGTGGATTGTTTTCCTGAGTGAAGCCGACAGCTTTTCCCGTCGCCGGATCTATGTCGAGCCTGTTCAAACCTTGGCATGCTTCTTCTACATAAAAATCGCCGGTCCAAAGACCGGCGATTCGAAAGATTGCTCCTTTGACGAGCAGTGGGAGTTGTCAGACTTAAGCCATTTTCCTTCGGACAGCGATTCCGTCCCCGGGAACGGCTACCACATTTTCAAGTGGAGCAATCACATTACCGGCTTCAAAGTC
>JAPUIL010000345.1 GCA_027297085.1 Verrucomicrobiota bacterium
CCCAGCCACTCACAGGCATTAGCCAGAATTTGGATGATCTTCTCCTGCTTGAATACGGGATAGGTTTCATGACCGGGGCGAAAGTAGAAAACTTTTCCGCCGTCGATGTTCCAAACCATGCCGCTGCGGAAACGCTCTCCGGTTTTCCAGGTTTCCTCAAAGATGACTTCGTCGGGTTCGGGAATATGAAAGGGTTCGTTATACATTTCCGTAGCTGGAAGTTGGAAGCTTCTAGGCAGCCCTTTGGCGATTGGATGTTTCGGAGCTTTGACCGCCAGGGTGCTTGGTTTTCCATCGGCCCTGAAGTCGGGGAAGCAGCACCAAGGTAGGTGAATGATACCGTGCACAGCTGTCTTACCCTGTTTGTAACCATAGTAGGCAGGAGTAAATACGCTGCCACGCATCGGTGCAGAGCGTTCCTTGGGTGGAGCGACCGTTTCGATGGTAATTTTTTTACCGGGGTTGTGTTGCTCGATGTAGGCCAGACCCTCCTCGATACTGCGACCGTTCATCAATTCGACAAATGGCCGAGCCCAGTGGGCAGAATGCAAAATGACCAAGTCTAGCTCACCCCTGCGAACGAGATCCGCGACCTTCTTGGCATTCTCCCAAGACACATCTTCATGTCGAGCATGTCCCCACCAAAGCACTACATCCGCCCAGGCTAGGTTATCATCGGAGAGCCCTTGCTCCGGGTCATCCAGAGCAACGGACCGAAATTCCAGATCATTGGTCGATGCTTTCAATCGAGCCACGATTTCATTTCCAATAAAATTGTCATAGGCCTCTTCCTGTCGTGGCTGTCGTTCATCCCACATCAGGACCTGAATAGGCTCGGCGTTTAAAGTTGAGGACACACAGAAGATGTAGACACAAAGTGACGGTAAGATTCTCATAATTGGCATAGTTTAACAGATTTCAGTGTTCAGGTGTCAGTGACAAGAAGCTTTCATGGCGAAGGCATTTTAGCGTTTGGCCTTGGAAGAAGTGTCAGTAGTTTTTTGCAGTCTCCCTTTTCAATAGCCGTTTTATTCAGATCCCTGAATTCTGGAAATTATTTGCTACCTTCTGAAACCTGAAGACTTCCCATTCATTCTTTATGAGGACCGGGAAAGGCTTCGACTGACAAATTACCCTTTCTGCTCCCAGTCTTTAGAACGACCGACAGCTTTGTTCCAACTATCCACAAGCCCATCAATCGTAGCAGAATCCATTCCCGGTTCGAATCTTGCATCTACTCCCCATTGTTGATCGATTTGTTCCCGGCTTTCCCAAAATCCGGTTGCTAAGCCAGCGAGATACGCTGCACCTAGAGCCGTTGTTTCAGCTACTTTCGGACGCACAACCGGGACATTGAGAATATCACTCTGGAATTGCATAAGCAGACTGTTAAGGGAAGCTCCCCCGTCCACTCGCAGTTCACTGAGGGTGATTCCGGAATCGGATTCCATGGCTTTGAGAACATCCATAGATTGATAAGCAATGCTTTCGAGCGCAGCTCGCGCGATGTGGCCTTTGGAAGCGCCCCGCGTCAGACCTGCAATGATGCCGCGCGCATAAGGGTCCCAATGAGGTGAACCCAGTCCAACGAAGGCTGGCACAAAATAGACTCCTCCATTATCATCCACTGACCGTGCCAGTTCTTCCACTTCAGGAGAGCTGCTTATGATTCCCAACTGATCCCTCAACCATTGCACCACGGCTCCCCCAATAAAAACACTTCCTTCAAGGGCATACTCCACACGATCACCGATCTTCCAAGCAACTGTTGTCAGCAGGTCATTTTTGGAGCGCACCATTTCTTCGCCGGTATTCATAAGCATGAAACAGCCTGTGCCGTAGGTGTTCTTTGCCATTCCGCTTTTATGACAGGCTTGGCCAAACAAAGCTGCCTGTTGATCACCGGCGATTCCCGCAATGGGTATCGAACCACCAAAACAATCCTCAGTGGTTTCTCCGTAAACTTCACTACTGCTGCGCACTTCGGGCAGGACACTGGCCGGAACGCCGATAAGCTCTAAAAGTTCCTCATCCCATGCCATGGTTTCTATGTTAAAGAGCAGTGTCCGGCTGGCGTTGCTCACGTCGGTGATGTGAACTTGTCCCCCGGTCAAATTCCACACCAACCAACTGTCGACAGTTCCGAAGGCCAGCTGTCCCGCATCGGCTTTCTGCCGAGCCCCTTCGATGTTGTCCAGCATCCAGCGAATCTTTGATCCGGAAAAATAGGCATCCAGAACCAACCCTGTTTTTTGCTGGATCAGATCCGCATGCCCGGCCTTTTTTAACCCGCCGCAAAAGTCTGCCGTTCGGCGATCCTGCCAGACGATGGCATTTCCAATCGGTTCGCCGGTACCTCGATCCCAGACCACGGTGGTTTCCCGCTGGTTCGTAATTCCAATGCCGACGATATCCGTTGCGGTGGCTCCTACTTTCTCCAAGGCTTCACATGCCACGGCCAGTTGGCTTTCCCAGATCTCTTGAGCGTTGTGCTCCACCCAGCCCGGCTTCGGAAAGATCTGCTCAAACTCCCGTTGAGCGACTCCTACGATTGAACCTTCCTGATTAAATACGATCGCACGCGAACTGGTCGTGCCCTGGTCTAGAGACAAAATAAAAGCCATGGATAGAGCTTACAAAATCAAATGCATTTGAAAAGCCCAGATGCCGTTTTTCTCTACCAGAGAGTAATATATACTACAGCGCCAACCACTCCTCCTATCACCGGTCCAACCACAGGAAGCCAGGCGTAACTCCAGTCTGAATCGCCTTTGCCTGCAATGGGCAGGATAGCATGAGCGATTCTTGGACCGAGGTCGCGGGCCGGGTTAATTGCATAACCGGTCGTACCTCCTAACGAAATACCAATACTCGTAATCAGGAGACCCACGATCAAAGGATTCAAACCATCAGCAAAAGAATTGGCCCCAATGGCCAACAGTCCCAGAACCAAAATGGCGGTGCCGATAATTTCGCTGATGAGATTGGCGGGTGTATGTTTCACTGCCGGTGAAGTGGAAAATACGCCCAACTTTGTAGCGGCATCATCTGTTTCTTTCCAGTGCGGCAGATATTGAAAATACACAAGCGTGGCCCCGATTATGGCACCTATCATCTGCCCGGCAATGTATGTGGGCACATGGCTCCAATCGAATTCTCCTGCCACCGCAAGACCAACCGTCACTGCCGGATTGATATGCGCGCCGCTGATCTGGCCCACAGAATATATGGCTATCATGACGGCCAATCCCCAACCAATGGCTCCCATCAACCATCCACCTCCGTTGGCAAATGTCTTTTTAAGGGCAATCCCCGCATTCACTCCGCATCCCAGAATTACCAATATCATGGTACCAAGCATCTCGGCTAAAAAATTACTCATAGTTCGAAAATCATAGAGTTCATTCCCTTACCTGATCAAGTGCAGATAAATACCTACTTTCTATGGCTGATAGTATCTGCAAATAGATGTGCTTGCAAAAGTCCGCGCCCAATGGGCTGAATTCAAGACGACTCGATCGAGGTCTCCGCAGTGATCCATGTCAGCCACTGCCATTGCGTTCTCCCACGTCACTAGGGCGTGCGTGTTCCCACCAAACAACTACATCGGCTCATTGCAATTTACCGTTCGAAAGTCCCTGTTCCGGATCATCCAGGGCAACGGATCGAAATTCCAGGTTGTCAGTGGTCGTTTTCAATCGCGACACGATTTTATTTCCGAGGAAATTGTCATACGCCTGCTCCTGTCACGGCTGCCGTTCGTCCTACACCAGGACTCGTATTAGATCGGCTTGAGAGGTCAGGTTGAGAGTGATGTAAAATAGTCGCTCGTACAACTTTCAACGGCATCGCGGGGGACCAGCCTTCGCTTTTTGGAGACAATGCCACAGGGTGGCAAACCAAGGTCGAAGATATTCAATTCTAGCCTCTCGCATCCGGGCTTCTTGCCCGAAATATCGTCATAATAACATATAATAACATCATAAAAATGATAAAAGAACCTTGACTTTTATCATTCCATTTTTCTAGGTATGTGTGCAAGATTATGAAACGCAGGCATTTAGAGTATCTTACAGATTGGAAGGATCGATCCAATCGAAAGCCTTTGATTATTCGAGGAGCCAGGCAGGTTGGTAAAACCTATCTGGTGAGAGATTTTGCTGAGCGACATTTCGATAACATGGTTGAGCTCAATTTGGAACTGAATCCAGAAAAGGCCGATCTCTTCACTTCAAGAGACGTGGATGAGATTCTTCAATTGCTTGAGCTTGATCTGGGCGTCTCGGTGAAACCAGGTAGAACGTTACTATTTATCGACGAGATTCAAAGGGCTCCTGAATTGATCAACTTCCTCAGGTATTTCCATGAGAAAAAGCCCGAGTTACATGTAATCGCTGCAGGATCATTGTTGGAATTCGCTCTGAGCGATCACGATTTTACCATGCCTGTTGGGAGGGTTGAGTATCTGTTTTTAGGGCCTCTGGATTTTAGTGAATTTCTGGAGGCTCTTGGAGAGAGACGCTTCGTGGACTTTCTAAAATCTTATGAATTCGATAATCGGATTCCGGCATCCATACATCAAGCGCTGCTGAACTCATTAAAGCGTTATTTTATTATTGGCGGAATGCCAGCAGCAGTTCGCGAATTTGCGAATGGAGAGAAGTACAAGCTAGCCCATATGGAACAACAATCCATCCTGCAAACGTACCAGGACGATTTTGCAAAGTATCGGGATAAGCTAAATATTCGCAGATTGCAGTTAGTGTACGGACGAATACCAAAGCTGGTCGGAAAAAAAATGAAGTATGTGAACATTGATCGAGGCGAGCGGGCAAAGGACTTGGCTGATTGTATCGAAATGCTACAAATGGCTCGTGTACTTTATTGCGTAAAGCATGCGGCAGGAAATGGAATTCCTCTGGAAACAGAAACCGATCGAAAATCGTTTAAGCCTTTGTTTCTGGATGTGGGTCTCCTGTCGGCAGCTCTCGGACTGAATCCTGTAGATATCAAGCTGGCGGATGATTTACTGCCCCTGTTTAACGGGGTGATTGCCGAGCAGTTCGCCGGCCAACAACTTCTGTATCGGGGAGCTGAATACGAAAACCCTGAACTTCACTACTGGCGAAGAGAGAAAAGAGGCGCTGCCGCTGAAGTCGATTATCTAATCGCTTACGGCAACAAGGTGGTCCCCATTGAAATCAAATCAGGTAAGACAGGTACCTTGAAATCACTGCATGTGTTTGTCTCCGAAAAAGGATCGAAAGTGGCCGTACGGTTTAATTCTGATTTACCATCAAACATATCCCTGCTTCCATCGGTAAACGTAGAAACTCGAGTTCCATTTAACCTAATTTCCCTTCCACTGTATCTGATCGGCGAAGTAGGTCGCCTGATCGATCAATCCAGTTGATGGGAGTGAGCTAAAATAGCAAACCAAGCCTCGATCCCTGCTCTTTCCTCTTCGCTCAAACTTTTGCACCTCAGAACTTTTATAGTTATTCAATTTTGCGTCTGACTCTAACTACATTCCTCTGTTGCCTGTACATTGTCGCCGGCTTGTTTGGCGGCGGAATCCTCAGCGCCCACGATCTTCCCCATGTCGACACGCCCTCATTTAAGGCATTTAAAGCGGATGCCCCACTTGTGGTGGATGGTGTTCTCAATGAACCATTTTGGCAAAAGGCTGATGTGGCTACCAACTTTATCGATCGACGAACCCAACTAACTGCCTCTCAGCAGACCAAGGTCCGGATCGCCTACGGCCTTAACGATCTCTACATCGCCGTCGAAGCTTTTGATGATATGATCGAGGAGCTTCATGCGTCCGAGCGGCGGGAAGATCGATATTTCAGAGGCGACGACTTTGTTCAGATTCATTTCGAACCGAGCCATAATCATCGAACCAAGTATGGCTTTTTCTCCAATCCATTGGGCACACGTCTCGACGGTGTTGAAGGTTACTCGGGTAGTTCCTGGACCTTCGGATGGTCGGCAGAGTGGGATCTGGCCGCGAAGATTCTGGACGACCGCTGGGTCTTTGAGATGCGCATCCCTTATGGGGTCATGCACTATAGCCGTGAAAATGATCAAACCTGGGGCTTCAACGTCTCGCGATCCATACCGCGGCTCGATCAATTCAGTTGGTGGAGTTTCAATCCTACCGACAGCTTCCGGCCACACAATTTCGGACATGCGACCGATTTCGATCTGGCCGGCACCGAATTCGATCGCAACCTGGAGATCTCGCCCTACGTCAGCAGTCAGGTGGATTTTAACGGCGACACGGATACCGGCTTTCAGGCCGGCATCGACGCCAGCTTTCGACTGAGTCCATCCATCATCACGTCTCTGACCCTGAATCCTGACTTTGGTCAGGTCGAAGCCGATGCGGATACCATCGAGCTTCGGGATACCGAACGCTTCCTGCCGGAGCGGCGGCCATTCTTTCGGGAAGGATCCGAACTACTCATTATGCCACATCGGCTCTACTACACCCGCCGCTTCACCGATATCCAGGCGGGCGCGAAAGTTAGTGGTGAATATAAGGATTTCAACTTCACCTTCCTTAATATCCAAGGCGAAACCGTCCACGGCCAAACTCGTGACGGAAACTCCAGCGTCTTTCGTGCAGTTCAAAACATCGGAACGAAATCGTCCTTGGGCTACTACCTTAACAGCTCAGAATTTAAGGATGGGCATTCGCGAGTCCTGAGTTCGGATGGGTACTTTTTTCTGACCGATAATCTGCGCTTCGAGTTTCAAGCATCGGCAGCAGACGATAAAATTGTCGACGACTCCGGAACGGTGACAAAAGACAGCACGGATTATCTTGGTCTTGTTTCGCTGAGCTATGAGAAATATCCCTGGGAGTTGACCGCCTCCTTCAACGCCATAACAGATGAATTTGATCCTAATCTGGGATTAATTTTTCGTCGAAACATCTTCGGTCCCACAATGCTCGCGGCCTACCGACATGATTCCCAACAAGCATGGTACAAATCGCTGGATGTAGTGTTCGACACGCAGCACTATAACAATGAGGATGACCGCAGGGTTCTGGAGGATTATCAGCTCTCCTCACGGGTCGTCTTCCCCAACGATTTTGGCATCCATGCCAGCCATAGTATTGATTTTCATGATCCTTATGATGATCGTAGAACGTCGGCGGGAATTTCCTTCAATACCACCGATTATTGGAAAACAACTGACATCGCTTGGGCGGGTGGTGTATTTCA
>JAPUIL010000346.1 GCA_027297085.1 Verrucomicrobiota bacterium
CGTGGCAAGAGGCAGCACCAGATACAGCCAGTTGGGTGGATAGAGCAAGGCGGACTGAAAGCCTCCAAAGTATGGCATCCCCGAAAAGATGTGCGGATTCCACAGGGCCAGGTTGCCTTGGCTCAGCTGGCTGAAACCAAAGTCGCGCCAATAGACGAATTGTGAGGAAAGATCGGTACCCTGCTGAGAGAGAATCACCGCACTTGGCGAAAAGAGGACATCCAGGAACATCAGCCGGGTCAGCCCAACGAGAATCAGAAGAGCGACTTGTAAACTTTTCTCGGGCATCTCTTTTCCAGTGAGCTAAAGTTGCTCGCGAAGTGCTCTATAATCTAATACTGGATGTATTTTTCGATCTCCAAGGCACCGATAGTGGGCGGATGGGCTGGTTCGCTGGTGCGGTGGAAGATGAGAACTCCATGAACGAAAGGATCCTGGATGGGAATCGGTGAAAAGCTTCTCCACGGAATCTCTGGGCGGGTGGCATTCATCCAAAATACGGGTAGTGCGGCTTCCAGCTGATAGGTGTTCTGGCCATAAAGTTCCGTTAACATCTGAGACATTCGATCTGGTGGACGCCCCCCCACAATCACGTAATCCGGAACCGCGTTTTCCCAAAAGAGATCTGCCCTCAACTCTCCTGCATGTTTTTTGGCAAAGGGAGCCTGATTTGTGACCAGCCCGCAGAATTTGTGTCGGGGATGGTAATAGATTTGGATGATGTTGGCAGTTGTCGGTATCAGGAATATACATTCCTCGGTTGAGATCTCTTCTTCAATGAATCGGCTGATGGCTTCACTGCCTGTGGTGTAATCATTCGCCACTTCTTTGACGTACTGTACCAAACGCGAGTGCAGGCCTATCCGGCCCAAGAAATTAAAGGTTAGGATATTGCTCGATATCAGAATGAGGAGAAAAAGTGCGGGCACACCTGGAAAACGCGTTTCCCGGAGCATCTCATAGATCTTGGCTCCTACAGCCGCACTGAGGGGGATGAGGAGAACATAGAATCGCATATCCGCATCGAAAGTCGTTGTCCCCGGGATCTGAGGCGAAAATATTGAGACCGCAGTGATGATTCCCATGCCATAAGCCAAGGCCAAAAGGATGTCCCTGAGGTGGGTGATCCCCGCTCTGCCCAGCACCACGGCTCCCCCGGCTGCGAAGAGAAGCATACCCACCGGAAAAAACTCAAAGCGGACCGCATCGCGCGGGACCATGAACATGAGACGAGCAAACTTGCTGAGTTGGACAGCGGCCCCTGAGTCGACGGTCTGTTCCAATACGTCGGGGTTGTTGAAGATCAAAATCCACGTCGCGGATGCCAATCCCATAAGAACAGTCATGGCCAGAAAAATCAAATTTCTCCTGTTCCGGTACCTCCGGCGGACCAGACTGATGGTAAGGACGGCGACGGCCCCGGCAGCATAAAGGTATTGGCTCGAAATGAGTAGATAGAGGAAAAGCATTCCCAGAAGGAACCACCAATGGTACTGCTTGGCACGACCGATCACTGCCCAGGTCCACAAAAAGCCGCAGAAAGAGGTCAGGCCGAGGGGGTAGTAGCGAACCTGGCGGATATACAACAGGTAGGGGACCGACAGAGCCAGAATCAGGGCCACAATCCAAAACTCGTCGCTGTCGAATTCGTGCCTGAACCACGCTGCAGCGAGGGGAATCGAAAAGAGCCCGAAGAACACAAAAAGAATGCGCCCTCCCCCTGCGTTGTCTCCAAAAATCTTCAGACTCAAACCAGCCACAAGATACTGTAAACGAGGAGCGAAAGTTTTGATCATGTCTTCATTCACGAACCCCCTCATCCCATAGTCCATCAGGTTTCGTCCGTCCCACCCGATGAGTGTACCGGTCCGGATCAGGTTTCGACCGTATGCAGCTGTGAACGCTTCGTCATCCCAAAAATCGTTATTACCCAGACCCCAAAAAGCAAGCAGCCCGGCAAGTAGAGTCAAGTAGGCGACCACCCGCTTTGGGTTCAACGACTTTTTAGATTCTGGTGCTTGTTCAGGATTTCCCCGTTCCATTATGAGCCGGGCTCCTTAAAATCAAAGTCCAGAACTGCGTTGACGACACTCGTTTGGTCAGCTTCTGTCAAAGTGTTGTAAAAAGGCAAGCGAACCAGCCGGTCGCTCACGTGTTCAGCTACAGGGCAATCTCCTTCTTTGCCTCCAAACTGCTGACCCATAGGGGAGAGATGCAACGGTAGGTAGTGAAAAACACTCAAGATTCCGCGACTCTTTAAGTGTTCAATAAGCCCTTGACGGTGCTCAAGCGAAGGCATTATCAGAAAAAAGAGGTGATAGGACTGGTCACAGTGCTCCGGTACCACGGGGAGACGAACCTCATGTTGTTTCCCCCAGTCCCGAAAACTCTCATAGTACAATTCCCAGATTTGTTTCCGCTTGGCCTGGATTTGTTCTCGAACTTCGAGCTGAGCATAGAGAAAAGCTGCCAAAATATCAGAGGGGAGATAGCTTGAGCCCAAATCTATCCAAGTGTACTGATCGACCTCTCCTCTGAGGAAACGGCTTCGGTTGGACCCTTTTTCACGGATGACTTCGGCACGTTCGATGTATTGTGGATCATTAATCAGTAGTGCGCCGCCTTCTCCGCAAGTGATATTCTTTGTTTCGTGAAAGCTTTGCGTGGCCAAGCTGCCAAAAGTACCCAGATATTTCCCCTTGTATTTGCCTAAAAGACCGTGGGCATTGTCCTCAATCACTGGGAGACCGTGCCGTTTGCCAATATCCAGAATATCGTCCATTTCACAACCGACACCGCCGTAGTGCACAGTGATAATCCCTTTTGTGGAAGGCGTAATCAGACTTTCTAACTTGCTTTCATCCAAATTGAGGGTATCGGGCCGAATGTCAACGAAGATTGGACGAGCTCCACGCAGGACAAACGCATTGGCGGTAGAAAGAAATGTAAACGAAGGCAGGATGACTTCGTCACCAGGCTGGATTTCTAAGAGAAGTGCCGTTATTTCCAGAGCATCGGTACATGAGGTGGTCAGGAGCACCTTCGAAACCCTCAGGATGCCTTCAAGCAATTCATGGCATTTACGGGTGAAAAGACCATCCCCTGAAATATGTCCATGGGCGATAGCTTCGGCAACGTAGGTTTGTTCATTTCCGAGAAAAGAAGGTCGATTAAAAGGGATCTTATACTTCATCTATCTCTCGGGCTAACTTACTTTCACCCCGGGAACTCATTTGGTTTCTTTTCCCGCTCCTTTGAAACTGGAACGAACCACATAGGGAGGTCTTTCCATCATTCGAAAATGCATACGGGCAAGGTACTCACCGATAATGCCGAGAGCAAACAACTGTGCCCCCGAAAAAATTGCAGTAGTGGAAGCGAGAAACGCAAAACCTGGAACGCTGACACCCTCAATCAGGTAGCGTCCTACTACCCAGAGCAGAACTCCAAAACCAAAAATTGTAAGAGTAAAACCGATCAAGCTGGCCAACTGCAAAGGCAATGTGCTGAAGCCAGTCATCATGTTCGCGGCATGAGTCAGTAGCTGTAGGAGCGTGTAGTTCGAAACACCAAAACGTCGGCGCGAATGAAGCACCACAATAGCTGCAAAACGGGCTGTTCCCCAGGTGAGTAACACATCAATAGAAACAAATGTACCTTGATAATTTGCAAATCCATCCCGAACCCCGGTACGAAACATCCGAAAGGCACTAACATGCCGGGCAATTTCTCGTCGCATGACGCTTTGCAATACGAGTTTACTGAGCCTGGAAGCAATATTCCGCCACAGTCCGTGTTGCTCCTTTCCAGGGGTCCCATAAACTACATCGTAGCCTTCCCTTAATTTCTCACATAGCTTTGGAATTTCTTCAGGGGGGTGCTCTAAATCGTCGTCCATTGTGACTGTAATTTCGTACACAGCTTCTCGAATTCCACACAGGAGGGCACCGTGCTGCCCATAGTTACGCATCAAGTCGATACCTTTGAGCCACTCAAATTTGGTCAATAGCTTGGAGATCACTTGCCAACTTCGATCCGAGCTGCCGTCGTTTACAAGTATGACCTCGTATTGAGCTGCCACGGCGGGGAGGACCCGAGAGAGACGATCGCACAGTTCAGGTAGGATTTGCTCGCTATTGAACACGGGTATGACAACGGATAAAGTCAGGGGGGAATCTTTAGCTTCGTTCATGCTTGAGACCTACGCCAGTTTGGCGTGCTCAACCTTAGTGCTCCCTTCCATAAATACGATGATG
>JAPUIL010000347.1 GCA_027297085.1 Verrucomicrobiota bacterium
TTATTTTGTTGCAGGAACTTGGGATTCTCGTTTTGATATGCTCGATCCGTCTTCAACCCCATTACCCCACACTCCAATTCCAATTATTGGTTCTTCTCACAAATCTCAATCGATGAAAAAAGTATATTTCAATTTCTCCAAGTCCCTACCCCGGCGGACTTTTCTTAAAGGCGCAGGTGCTGCTATGGCTTTGCCTTGGCTGGAAGCGATGACGCCGGCCTTCGCATCTTCGGTAGCCCAACAACCACCCAGGCGCTTTGTCGCAGTGACCCTGGCACTGGGACTCCATCCGCGGAATCTGAATCCGACTGAAGCGGGCCGTAACTACACGCCCACACGCTACCTTTCGGAAGTCAAAGACCTGCTAGGAGACATGACCATCGTCACCGGATCTTCACATCCCGGAGTGAGCGGCGGACACCAGGCGGAAGGGAGTATCCTCACCGCGGCGCCGTATGCGAGAAATTCCACATTCAAGAACACCATTTCATTGGATCAATACATGGCGGCTAAACTCGGGCATGACACGCGATTTCCCTCATTGGTGCTGGATATTAATGGCACTGCAAGTGTTTCTTATACCAATGCAGGTACCATGATCTCGGCAGAGCAGTCTCCCTCCCGTCTGTTCAATCAACTCTTCATTCCAGACACGCCAGAAGAAATAGAGCTTCAATCAGACCGCCTGAAGGAGGGCCGAAGCATCATGGACGTGGTGGCCGCGGATTTTAAACAGGTTGAGAAAAAACTGAACACCGGAGACCGGGAAAAGATGGACCAGTACTTTACCTCGGTCCGCAATTTCGAAAAGCGTTTAGGAAAAGCGCAGGAGTGGGCGTATAAACCCAAACCAAAAGTGAATGTGGAACCGCCGGTTGATATTGAAAACAGCGATCTCATTATCGACCGCAAAAAGCTGATGCTTGATGTGATGTTCCTGGCGCTTCAGACCGACTCGACCCGCTTCATCACTGTTCACCTCAACGGGGAAGGCGGTGCTCCCCTTGAAGACGTAGAGGAAGGCTATCACAACCTGAGTCACCATGGCCTTGATGAGAACAAGCTGGACCAGCTCACCCGTGTTGAGACGGGATTAGTCAGAAAATGGGGTGACTTCCTGCGCAATCTAAAAGGTGCGGAAGAGTCCACCGGCACGTTGCTTGACTCCACCAGTGTCCTCCTGACGTCCAATCTCGGGAATGCAAACTCACACGACAACCGGAACATGCCTGTGCTTCTTGCCGGCGGCGGATTCAAACACGGTCAACACCTGGCCTTTGACCAGGAAAACAACTACCCGCTTCCGAATCTGTTCCTGAGTATCTTGCATCGACATGGCCTCGAGATGGATCGCTTCGCATCCAGCACGGGCACGATGACGGGATTGGAAATGGTGTAACCGTTTTTTCGATACAAACCAGGTGAGCTTTCGAAAAACCTTTTTCGACGGAGCGAGACGCTCTCGCCCTACCAACAACGGACATCTGATCTCGATGGGGCCATTGCGCGTGCCTCGCCGTAGCGTTGCGAAGGCGGGTCCCCGCAATGCCGTTTCTGTGTTATCTTCTATATTTCTTTTGGTTACTGCGAATTCTATGCAGGCAAGGGAGGATCCTCCCGTTGAGCTTCCCCAACCGGTTCAGACCTTTTTCGATCTGAATTGTTACGAGTGCCACAACAGTGTGGATCGAGAAGGCGAACTCGACCTGGAATCCCTGAAATTCAACCCGTCCGACCATTCCTCCATGAACTTGTGGACCCTGGTTCATGACCGTGTCAGCGATGATGAAATGCCTCCCCCGGAAGATTCACTGGTGGAACCCGTGGAACGGGCGGATTTTCTCACTAGCTTCGAGGATGTCCTTCACGAAGTATCCCGACAGCGATTGGCCGCAAAAGGTCGAGTTAGAGCGCGCCGACTAAGCCGTATCGAGTATCAGAATACAATTCACGATGTGCTCGGAGTTAACATCCCGCTCCTCGATTTCTTGCCCGAGGATATCGCCACCGAAGGCTTCAGCAACATCGCCGAAGAACAACAATTATCCTACCACTTGCTGGAAAGGTATCTGGTCGGGATCGATATCATGCTGGAGACAGCCTTTCAGAGGGCGATCCATCCTCCCGCTACCACGAACGCTCCCATACCCAATGACCTGGTAACCGTCGAAATCCGGGATAAGCTGCCGAACAAACACAATTTCGACAGCCGGAAAGTTTTTCTCACTACTGACAATCAAACCTACCGCTATGAAGGCGGCTGGGTGATCGATAGTTCAACCCTCGACCTTGAAGGAACGATAGCCAGGAATACCGAAATCACCGAATTTCTTGAAACCGTCCAATACAAGCGGCACTACAAACCCAGCGAACTGGGCGTCGGATTGGAACGCGATTGGGATGAGCGCGTAGGCATACTTTACGAGGGAAAGGTCCTCAGTTATCCCACCTTCCAGGGCTACCATGGAAAGATGCCTATCACCACCGTTCCCGAAAGCGGCTGGTACCGGATTCGTGTATTGGCCCAGGCGCACAAGCCTCCCGAGGGACGCAAAATCTGGACCAGAATTATTTCCGGACGCATGGAATCGAAATCCCCCGCGACTTTCTGGGTGGGCAAGGTGGAAGCGACCCGGGAAATGCGGGAATTTACTTTTGATGCCTGGATAGAAAAAGCCCACATGCTTCGCATTCAACCGGGCGACA
>JAPUIL010000348.1 GCA_027297085.1 Verrucomicrobiota bacterium
TCGTCCACCGCCTGATGGAAAGCTTTTAAGACAGAATTGGGCAGCGGTTCGGTCACATCACCAATACCGAGCTTGATGATGGAACGGTCGGGATTTGCCGTCTGGAAATCAGTCACACGACGCGCAATGTCGGCAAACAGGTAAGAAGCTTTTAGCTTAAGGAAATTCTCGTTGATCTTAATCATGATTAAAACGCGACAAGTTGGCCAAGCCGTTTTTGAAAGTCAAAATCAATAACCGTCAGATCCGGAATCTCAATTGAATCTGCTTACATTTCGTCTTTCAATTGGTGAATAATTATAGGAGGGGCTTAAGCATCCTGAACACCGAAACCTGATATCTGTCCAACTTCTTAAGAGAGTATGAGTAAGAGTCTCTGCCTCAGGGTCTCGATTCAAATAGCCTCTTCAATTACCGGGTTAACCAGCGTACCAATTCCACTAATGGTAATTTCAACCTGATCGCCCTCCTTGAGAAAACGCGGAGGGTCCTGCGCCGCACCCACTCCATCGGGAGTACCGGTGAGAATTACGGTTCCCGGAAGCAAAGTATTACTGCCACTCAAAAAGGAAATGACGGTAGGAACATCGTAAATCATGTCGCGTGTTTTCCCGTCCTGCATCAGCTCGCCGTTGACCCTGGTCTGAATCTCCAGGTCATTTGGATTTTCGATATCCTCAGCGCTTACCAAAGCGGGACCCAGCGGGCAAAAAGTGTCAAATGTCTTACCGCGACAAAACTGTCCTCCTCCCTTTTCCTTCTGCCAGTCACGGGCGGACACATCGTTGGCAATCGTATAGCCAAGGACATAATCGAGTGCTTCTTCGGGTGTAACGTTTTTACAGGATTTGCCAATTACGACAGCCAACTCACCCTCATAATCGACTTTATCGCTACGAAGATAGCGAGGGATCACAATGGGTTGTTCCGGGCTTTGCACGGCCGTCGGAGCTTTCATGAATATTACCGGATAATCACCTCGCTTGGAACCGGTTTCCTTCGCGTGGGCGGCATAGTTAATTCCCACGCAGTAAATTGCCGGCGGAATAACCGGAGCTAAAATCCCCGCGATTTCAGCATTTTCACCGGAAATCTCCAAAATCTCTTCCTCATTTCGGTTTACCTTAAAATACTGGCCATCCTTACCTAAGGAGGCATATCCAGGAACTCCATCGGCATCAACGTAGCGGATCAATTTCATGCCAGCATTAGGACTCCGCTCATTAACCCAGTCAATACTACCTCGAAACTCATTGCAACTTCCTGGTTCCTTCCCGTGTCCTGAATTCTGTTTGATAGAATACCCTACTTGGTGTACACTTTCAAAATCCGTTCATTTAAACCCCAGATTTTATGATAAAAGAACTCAAGCATTTTGCCGCCGTGATCGGCCTCTTGATGGTCGTGGCATTCACCATATTCCTAATCAATCAGATCGCCGGAGTGGTAGGTCTGGCCAGTGAGTTGCACCCCTACTTTGGCATGGTAGTTTTTCTCCTTGCACTCTGCATCGTCGGTTTCCTCATCATTTATCCGCTCTATTTATGGAAGAAATTGCCACCAGCTCTGGTACCTCCAAAAGACAAATCGGGGCCAGACTACGACACGTTTTTAGAAAACTACCGTTTGCGATTGAAGAGTAATAACCTGGTAGCCGAGGCCGGGATTGAGGTCATGGAAGAAAACGGTCTCGAATCCGCGAGTAAGGTCTTGGAACAGAAAGCACTCAGCCTCACCCAGAGCTCTGCCGGTGCGGTGTTTTTAAGTACCGCAATTTCGCAGAATGGACGCCTCGATGCCTTTATGGTGCTGGCGTCCCAATTACGCCTGGTCTGGAACATTGCCAAACTGTACAATCAGCGCCCAAATCCCAAAGAGATGTTGTGGCTGTATTCAAACGTGGCGGGCTCCACCTTTCTCGCCAGCAAACTTGAGGATGTGGACATAGGCCAACAGGTAACACCCATTGTATCCAAGGTAATGGGAACGATGGCAGGTGGAGCCATTCCGGGCTTGGCCATCGCTTCGAGTATGCTGACCAACATGATTTTCGAAGGCACGGTTAACGCTTTTCTGACACTGCGTGTAGGCGCGATCACCCGCCTCTATTGCGACCCATTAAACAGGGATACAAAGTCCGGAACTCGTAAAGTTGCCATCAAGGAGGCTGCTATCCATCTCGGCAGCATTGTGATGGAAGGATCCCAAAAAGTGTCCAACACCTTCTGGAACGCCTCCAAGGGAGCAGCTGGGGAAGTCATAGGCAAAGCCGGCAGCGCAGTAAAAGGAGTAGGCATGAGCGTGAAAAAGACCTTGGAGAAAGTCGGGAAACCGTTTCGGAATTAAAGATCCCCGCCGCAACAGTCTTCGCCCACTCAGGTGGGCTACGCCGGTCAAGAGCAGCGGGGTATTTAAAATACGTAATTTACAATCTTTGCGCAAACACCAAGCAGGAAAACCTGAATACGAGCCCGGACCTTTTTCCCTTAAATACCACATATTTGTAGGAGGGGCTTTATGCCCCAATCATTCCGAGACTGTACGATGAAATCGGGGCATAAAGCCCCTCCTACAGCTAGGAAAACCTGCGGTTTTTAAAATTCCCCTTCAGTCACCAACCCCGACGCAAGAATCGGGGAATAACGAGTTTAATTCTGTTTGGCTCGCCGCACTCTCGGCGCATGGGGTGACGGCGTAGACGCATCAATAGATTCCATCCAATCCAGCAGTTGCCGATGCAAATCTTCAGTTCGTCCGGGTTGGTCCTTTGAGAGGTCGTTTAGTTCGGAAAGGTCGTTGTTTAGATTGTAAAGCTGCAGCCGACCATCGCGATGGGTACGGATGAGTTTGTGATTTTCCTGAATCAGGACTGCATCGAGTTGCCGGCTGAAGTATATTCCATCTCGTGGACGTACAACAGTTCCTTGACCTCCATTAAACAAAACGGATTTGAATGACCCACCTTCTATCCCGGAAGGCAGCGGCTCCGAAGACCCCGACAGTTCGGCAAACGTGGGCAGGAAATCGTAGCCAACAATCGGCACGGTCGAATAGGATCCGGCTTTGATTCCAGGACCGACGGCGAAAAACGGCACTCGAATTCCGCCTTCGTAATAGGAACCCTTTCCGGCGCGCAGCGGTTTGTTGAAGTGTGGAAATTGCCGAGCCGTTCCACCGTTGTCGGAGGTAAAAATAACGTAGGTATTTTCTGTCAATTTCAGCTCATTGAGTGTGTCGAGAATCCTCCCTACTTCACGGTCCAAGTCGTCGAGCATGGCGGCATACCAGTAAGCGGTGTGGATTTCACCTGGTTTGCGCTCTTTGTGTTTATCGAGAGTGGCCTGCTTGGCTTCGGCCGAAAGATGGATGAAATAATGGGAGATCTGCAGGTAGAACGGGTTTCCCGCAGCTGCCTGATGTTTAATGAACTGAATCGAATCATCGGTGATGGATTCCGAACGTTTGGGATCTTCATGCGCCCAGAATTTGGTTTGGTCCGTGGTATGTTGCCGGCCGGTTCGGTTGTTGGTCCGGCCGTCAGAGGCATCATAACCCCGTTCAGCCGGATGAGCATACATGTGCCACTTGCCAAAATGAGCTGCCTTGTATTCGGGATGGGCGGCCTTGAGTACCTGCGGTATTGCAGGAGACTCAATAAACTCTGGATAATTTGCCCCTTGGTTGGTTGTTTTTTTGAGCTTGGCCGGGGACATGCCAAATTGAATAGCATGACGCGAAGGGGAGCAGACCGGATGCGGCGCATAGGCCTGGGAAAACGTCATTCCGTTGTCGGCCAGTCGTTGCATATTCGGTGTCAGGTAAAAGTCGGACCGCGTATCGTCCCGGTCCTCAATCATAAGAACCTGAGTGTTATTCCAACCCTGGTCATCGGTAAGAATTAGGATGATGTTTGGCGGTTGTTCTGCCAGGGCAACAATTGCGGCGACCCAAAGAACTAAAAAAATGCTGTTCAATAACTTAACCATGCGGCGAGATTATCTTACCGATTATCTACCTGTCACCACCTAAGGCAATTCCGATACTAGAGCATCCTTGATTATTATAGACCCAATATCCGTAAGCGTTGGGCTTGTTTTTAAGTCGTAGCAAACGGCATCGCGTGGACGCCTGATTGCCCTACCAGTTTTGACCATTTGTGGTAAGGCTACAGCGTCCTCGCAGTGCCGTTTGATTTCGAGATAAGCGACCAATTATTTCGACCAGGCTCGAGTGCCCCTCAACGTCATCCTGCCAGGCTAAGGACCGCCAAAATCTTCTCGTCGGTGGGATGGAAAGATGTTTATTCGCTGATCAGCCTGATTTCACTGGCTTCGTCTTCTTCGATACCGGGAAATCGACCGATGGTCTTATCGACAAAGAAATTGTCGTTCAGGTCGTCATTGGCAGTTGAGACTTCCCCAATGACACACTCATCGGTACCAGGCCAGAAGGCGTGATAGACACCAGGCACCAGGGTCACACGTTCTCCGGCATTCAGGGTAATCAGCCCACCGTTTTTTACCTGCCTCGGATCTCCACAGACCCGGATAGTTACACTTGATTCCTGATCCACTTCCTCAGGATGTCCGCCCCAAACCTGCAAAATCAATTCTCCCGTGCGGCAGATAATATCTTCCTTTTTCTGTTTGTGTGCGTGCGCAACTGTAACCTGGTTTTTGCGAGCATATATGAGTTTCTCGCAATATTCGGACTCTTCAGCCAGATTGATGAGCACGAGACCTTTTTTATCAAACTCTCCCAGCCCAAAATCCGTAATATCCCACTTAGGGTTCGGAGGAAGCGTCCAGCCATTGGCCTCGAAACAAGCTTTCGCCTGACGATAGACGGTGTTGATTTGTGAACGTTTCATGGTACTCCCGGTTAAGAGCGTTTTCCAAGTTCAACTCCAGATTCCTGAAGAAGCATATTTCTCTGATCGCAATCCAGAATGACTAAAACGCCGAAGGGTATAGTGATTTTCGGTTTGATATGACCAAAAGGCATATTGGCCAAAACGGGCACGCCTAGATCGGTCAAACGATCTTGAAAGACGGCCTCCATTGTTTGAAGTCCCTGCTTTTCATCGTTTTTTCTTTGAGTATCTGAGTAGCAGAAATCACCCAGTACGATTCCCGAAACCATTTCAAAGACCCCAGCATTCTTTAACTGAGTAAGATACCTATCTATGCGGTATGGCGGTTCTCCAACATCCTCAAGAAATAGAATGGTCTTATTAACATTGGGAAACCACGGCGTTCCCAACAAAGAGCAGAGTATGGCAAGATTTCCTCCCACCAATCGACCA
>JAPUIL010000349.1 GCA_027297085.1 Verrucomicrobiota bacterium
CCGCGCCGAGGTAGTCGCCTACGAGGAGTTTGCGAAGCTCGGAAGCGAGGCAAAGTGCAGAGAAGCCGGCAAACTGCGTCTGGAGGGCAAAGAATATTTAGTGCAAGACGGGGATATCATCCATTTCCGTTTCAACGTCTAATCGGCTGCGAGTCAAACCGGTTGTGAACATCATTGACTCCTCAAGCTACTTGGAACTATTCTCCAATGGGCCGTACGCCTAACAGTGACGGCTGTGCTTTGATCACTGAATGTAAAATTAAAAATGGCGTTATCTGAGTTAACAAAGAAGCGGGCGGAAAAAACCCTGTCTGCTTACTGCAAGGCGAGGGTTCCAGGGTATTTGAAGGACAAGGTAAGGGTCGATTTTAAGTTTAGAGGCAACACCGGAACTCTTTACGAAGAACGGCCTGATTTTAATCGACCCGATACCTGGGTTGACACCGTAGTGGCTCAGTTTAGGTTTGACCCGAAATCCATGGATTGGACCCTCTATTGCGCAGACAGGAATGCCAAATGGCACCTTTATGATGAGATTGAGCGGAGCAAGAACATTCAAGATCTTCTAAAAGAAGTTGACCGAGACCCAACAGGAATCTTTTGGGGTTAGAGATTCCGAACCGTGAATTGCCTCTTTGAACTGTTGCCTAATGCCTCAGGACTGTTCCTAACTTAACTACGCCCCCAAGATTTTTGCAAGCATCCTTCGATTCTTTATTGACAGGTTGGACAGTCCCGCAACGAAGCTTGACAAACCTTTGTCGGACGCCGAAAATTGCACTAATGTTTTGGCCTGAAATTTTAACAGTTCTTCCTGAAGAAAGCCGCAAAGTTCCAAGCAGTAATCTTTAAAACTGACGGACGAATAATTCGATGGAAATATCATGCAGGTAAGTCGTATTTGGCACTACTTGCTCCGAGCATCATACAAGCGGACCATTTTGGGCATCTTCGTTCGCACACTTGTGTCAGGCAGAGAGGAAAGAAAAACCGTATTTACCAAAGTTGAAGAGGCGCTGTTACTTATCAAGAAATTTGATCCAAAGCGGTTCAATCAGATCCAAAGTCTCGTGCGCTGTATTTTCGTATTCGGTGACCCTACGGCCCGTGGGAAGTGGCACCAAGATCTACAGACGTGTGAAATTCAAGAGGAGTACGTACGATCACCGGACACGGCCATTTCAGAAATCGCCTCCACCATTGTGCATGAAGCAACACATGCCCGGCTGATGCGTCTAGACATTGACTATCAGGAGCCCAAACGTCTCCGCATCGAGCGGATCTGTTTCAAGGCCGAGCAAGCCTTTGCCCGGCGGTTACCTGATCCCGACAGGGATAAACTGGTTCAGCAAGCAGAGCAAATGCTGACACTTGATAAGTCGTGCTTTACAGATGCGGGTAGGCGCGCTGCCGATTTGAAGGCGCTACGTAGTCTGAGGTGCCCAAGATGGCTAGTCCGGCTCTTGGACTGGTGGACGGCACACCGAGGGAGCTAATAAACTGCTGAACGAATAGTAACTTGCAACACCGGGATAATGAGATATGCAACCCCAATGACCCATAAGGGACCGGGTCCGGGGTCAGGCTTCGACATCGATTCTGCTGAAAAAGTTTTTCCGGACAAGTGACACAAATATTTTTCGCCCAGAAATGGCTCAGGATCAATTTTCGCAGTTTGCCTAATCCTTTTTGATCTCCCAGATTTTCACGAAAAGGGGGTTTTTCAGCGGAATCGACATCTAAAACATCTCTGTCAAAAAAAGAAAGGGCTTAAGTTGTAACATCCAAGAAAGATCTTATGAGCCTCTTAGAATCAGTAACGGGTCTGGCGATCATCATCAGCTTCCCACTGCTCCTGGCATTGGAAAATCGGTTTTCACTTCGCCGGCGGACAAGTCCCCTTGCCCACCGCTTAGTCATCAACCTTGTGGTTTCGGCACTCGCTTTGGTGGTTGGTCTTTTCGTTGTAAAATCTGTGACCCTCAGGTTGGCCCTCTGGACGGCGGAGCAGCCGTTTGGCTTGCTGAATCTGATCGATCTCCCCACATATGTCAAATTTGTCGTGGGCTTCTTGCTTATGGATCTCACCTTCTATTACTGGCACCAGGCTAATCACTATGTCCCAATCCTGTGGCGATTTCACGGTGTGCACCATATGGATCCGGACTTGGATGTCTCAACCTCCTTTCGTTTTCACTTTGGAGAGGTTCTGTATTCCGTAGCCTTTCGGGTGCTCCAGGTTTCCCTCATCGGAATCTCGCCGGCTGTATACGCTGCTTACGAGTTGGCCTTCCAGTCTGCGACAATGTTTCATCACAGCAATCTGCGTTTACCCACTGAGATTGAGAGATGGATCAATAAGGTCATCGTGACGCCTCGCATGCATGGTATCCACCATTCGATCGTCGAGGACGAAACAAATTCCAATTTCTCGGTCATATTTCGTTGGTGGGATTCGCTGCACGGGACACTGCGCCTGAATGTGAGACAATCCGACATCATCATCGGCGTTCCAGCTTACCTTACACCGGAAGACAACAGACTCTGGAATGTTTTGGCGTCGCCGTTTCGTAAGCCAAAGGAGTACTGGCGCTTGCCGGACGGCCGCGAGTCGAAAAGAGACGAGACTTCAGAGTCGGATAAAAGAAATATCCTGCTTCCTTGAGGGGGAGTATCTGCCTGACGCCTATTGCCTTCTGCCTAATTTCAATCCAACCACATCAGCTTCGCCGGGTTATCTTTCAGCATGATCTTGATCTGTTCTGGCGTGATGCCGTAACCGAGAAGAGCTCGAATGAAAACCCGCATCCCGTCTATCGCATCCATGTGAAGGACCTGGCCGAAGTCGCTCCCGATAATGCAGCGCTCTGGTCCGATTTCTTTGATCGTACGAATCGTTTCCATTGGGTCCGCTACCGGTTGGTACAGGCTTGGAATCATCGGCTGGCAATAGGTGCCCACATAGACCCCTAGATCCGCCAGCTCCTTCATCTCGTCCAACAGCAGTTTATTGAGTTCGAGAAGTGGATGATCCAACGTGGCGCGGACTCCAAGCTCTTTGGCCTTCTTAGCTAGCGGCAACAACTCTTTAAAGTCCGTATGGCCGAATCCGATACCGACTTTTTTTTCCACGGCCATCTCCATTATCTCAACCACTTCGGGCAGGATCTCGTCGTTGTCACCGACCAGTCGCACACCACCTTTTTCTGGATGTCCAGCCCCGCGCCAGAATCCCAGTGAAGTAAAGGTGGGAAACCAGATCATCTTAAAATTCGGGTACTGGAGCGCCACTCGGATATACTCCGGCCTCATCCCGTGACAGGTGCCCGCGCCGCCGTAAATCTCGACGCGGTGCTGAAGTTCTCCCTTCTCAACTAAATAATCGACGTGACGTTGGGTGAGATAGGCCGCATTGCAGCTAATGTTCCAATGGTCTTTAAAAGCTATAGCTCGCATCCCCGACTTGGAAGCCTCAACGGCGACTCCGATCATGTCCTGCGAACGATACACAAAATCGGGATATGCATGGATATGGCAATCGATTGCTCCCTGGAGCAGCTCGTTCTCGATCCCCGGATAGATCTTGAGCATCTCCGGGTTGTCTTTGAGCATCTGATAGAAATAGTCCTTGGCGTTGAGCTCACGCACCCGCTCCACACTCAGCGTCCGGCCCACCATTAACTGGGCTGCAGCCTCGGCATCAGCAGCAAAATCACACATGATTCCCTCCTCGCGTCGGAAAGGAAAAAGTCAAAGGTAAAAATGAACCCTCCGCTTATCCCTTTGCCGGCCAATTTTAATTTTGCCTTTTTCCTTTTTACTTGCTCCCCCATGCTTCCAGGAATCTTCGTGCATCTTCCACGGCCGGTTCCGTAACGGGCACATACGGGATCACCAGGCGTGTTGCTCCAGCCTCGAAGAAAACTTTCAACCTTTCCTTTATTTCCTCAATGGAAGTGGCGGGTATTACAGGAAGTTTATCCATATAACCATCGGTCAAAGCCGCCATCGCCGCCTTGAATCCCCCTTTTTG
>JAPUIL010000035.1 GCA_027297085.1 Verrucomicrobiota bacterium
ACTTTGATTCGGAAGAGCTACGTCCGTACTTCCCGGTGGATCGTGTTTTGGACGGGATGTTCGAGATCACCCAAAAACTGTTTGGTGTATCCATTCGGGAAGCCGATGCCATTTACTCGGAGACGCCAAGCGCCGAAGATCCGGAAAGTGGATACGAAGTATGGAACGATGATGTGAAAGTGTTTGAGCTGCTTGACGAATCTGGGGAGCACATTGGCAGTTTTTATACCGACTGGTTTCCGCGCGAATCGAAGCATAGTGGGGCCTGGATGAACTACACGCTCACCGGCGACCGTTCGAATGGGAAGAAGGAGCCACACCTGGGTCAGATCCATGGAAACATGAGTCCACCCACGGATGATAAGCCGGCGCTGTTGTCACACAGAGATGTGCAGACTATCTTTCACGAATTCGGTCATTTGATTCACCATCTGTTTGGCAATGTGGAGATTAAATCTCTGAATGGGGTCAACGTAGCCTGTGATTTTGTAGAGCTGCCCTCGCAGATTTTGGAGAACTGGTGCTGGGATCGCAAAGGACTCGATCTGTTTGCCAGTCACTACGAGACCGGTGAAAAGATTCCGGATGAGCTTTTTGAAAAGATGATCGCAGCCAGGAACTTCAACGCGGCTTCCTTTTCCATGCGTCAGTTATCTCTTGGAAAGATGGACCTTGAAATGCACATCCGTTATGCGGAGCTTCAGGACAAAAACCTGGAAACCGAACTGGAGAACATCCTCGAGCCTTATATGGCCGAGCGGAAACGCAAAGTGCCGGTGCATCTCTATAACTTCAGTCACCTCTTCTCCGATCCTACCGGTTATGCGGCAGGTTACTATTCCTACAAATGGGCGGAGGTGCTTGATGCGGATGCATTCACCCGGTTTGAGAAAGAAGGTCTCTTGAACTCCGAGACGGGCAAAGACTTTAAGGAGAAGGTGCTTTCAAAGGGGAATTCAGAAGATCCGCTGAAGCTCTTTGTCGACTTCATGGGTCGCGAGCCCGATCCGGATGCCCTGCTGAGGCGAGAGGGGTTACTGTCTGATAGTTAGCAGATTTGTAGCGATGGTGGTGAGACCATCGAAAAATCCACGATCTCACGATCGTGGCTATAATCGTTTTAGCCGAAGGTCTTTAAAATCAACTATCATTCCCTTTTCGTGGATTTGTAAGGCTATGGATCCTTGCTTGAAACTGTCCTTGAAGTTATCTGTGACTTCCGAGGCCAGCTTGCCGTTGATAAAGAACTGAAAGTGGTTACCTCGCGCGATGATATGCACCTCATTCCATTGATGCGCATTTATTTGATCCAGCCTTAAGGCACCGGGGATGATGTCATGTCTTGTACTCCCGTCAGGCTCAATGACGAGGCTTGTTCCGCGGTTACAAGGATGTTCTTTCCTCGTTGCGAAGTGAAAGTCCCAAGCGCCCAGAATGTGCGGACCTATTCCTACGTGTCCAAGGTCTGCGTGGTAGCTTTCGAAAGCGCGTTTGCCGGTTGTATCGGGGCGCATTCGAATAGAGACGCCAGTGTTACCCTCGCCGGGTAAACGATAGGTGAATTTAAGTTCAAAGTCCTTGAGTTTGGCGTCGTCATACAGGAGGTAGGAATGTCTTTTTTCGGAACCCTTGCCTTGAATGGTATGGTTGACCACAGACCAGTCGGATGAGCTTTCCTCAGGAACGACATGCCAGTCTGAAAGAGACAACCCGTCAAAAATGGAATCAAATTCCTTTTCGTCTCCAGCTCCCAGGATGAGCAGTGGAAAGCAGATCAGAAAATTCAGTAGGGCGAATATGGATAGGTGGCGGATCATTCTTCTTTATTATTTAGATTAATCTCCTCACACCGTCCAATCTTTCCTCGGGAATGAAAATTGGGAGCCCGCGGCCGTGAAAAAAAGCTTCTGATGGGACAAAAGGACTCGGAAAAGGCAACGCCGGGACATTAATCGTCGGAATATTTTTTACTCACCAAACTCACTTTTATTGAATATGTTTAAATATCAACAAGTTATAAAACCATGAGCCATTGATTTGAATTGGAACCTCGCATGCTTGTTTCTTATCCAATAAAAAACCAACAGCCTTATTTATGACAGTCACATCCCATTTTGCATTTATGATTCTACCGGGACCTTCCGGCATCCTTTTATTTATAGCGGCCCTTGTATTTGCGCTGTGGGCGCAGTACAAAGTCAAGTCAGCCTACACCAAGTATTCCAAAATCCCGTCCCGTGGAGGAATAACCGGTTACGAAGTTGCCGAAGCTGTGATGCACAAAGCCGGCATCTACGACGTCGAAATCGTGCGCGTCCCCGGTCAGCTGACTGACCATTACGATCCTATCAAAAAGAAGTTGGCTTTGAGTGATCACAATTACCGGAGCTCCAGCCTCGCGGCGGTGGGAGTCGCGGCCCATGAAGCCGGACACGCTATTCAGCACAAGGTGGGTTATACCATGATGATGGTCCGTCAGACCATGGCGCCCGTGGTAAATATCGCTGCCAGTTTCCTTCCGATTATTATGTTAGGTGGACTGTTCCTCAGGTTGTTACCGTGGGGGCTGGCAATCGATTTGGGGATTATCATTTACGCCCTGCTTACTTTATTTCACTTGGTAACTCTGCCTGTAGAGTTCGACGCCACCGCTCGCGCCAAACGTGAGTTGGACAGTCTGGGCATCATTGCCGCCGACGAAGCGCCAGGTGTTGCCGCTACTTTGAATGCTGCAGGCTGGACTTATGTCGCTGCCTTTGCAGGATCCTTGATGAATTTAGTCTATTTGATCGTGCTACGTGGAAGAGATTAATTCTCTTTGTTGGTGCATGATTTAAAACGAAGCCCGCAGGGAAACCTGCGGGCTTTCTATTTGAAAGAGTTTAAGGGTGTTCAGTGTTCTGGTGTCAGGGAGGACTGACCATTTTTTCTACTTTTCCCGTTTCTGTTGCACCGGACCGAATTCCTGTTTCACCTGGATTTTCTCAGTTTTTACTTGGCCGATTTCCTGTTTTACAGCACCGCAGCTGAACATCATGGAGCCGAAGTAGGGATTGGCGACGCTCTTGTTATTCTGCAGCCACTCTCCACCTTTTCCATCGAATGCCATGGGGCAACTCAGCTGGTAAACATTTTGCTCTCCAGTGGTTCCCACGTGTTCGACCATGGTGGCGAAGTCTTTTGATAAGGTCTGAAAAGCAGCTCTTGCCGTTGCCAGGTCTTGTGCGCTGCTAATAGTATTGCTTTCTTCACTGAGACCTTCCAGTGAACGTGCCTCCTCAAATGAAGGTCCGTGCCCTATCATTGTTTTAAAGGAAGCCGCGTGTTTTTTGGAGGCTGCGAGATCGTCGTTAGCAAGGGACGTCTGAAGCTCAAAATAAGGCTTAAGAAGCATGTCGACGAATTCAGGTTTTATCGCTTTGGAATGCCCGAACAACGATGAGGTTAAAACCGCTGAGGCGATTACTAGTGATATGATTTTTGATTTCATGTTTTGGATATGTATTTGAGTTTAATTTCTTCGATTAAAGAATAGAGAATCGGAACAACGAAAATCGTTAGCAGCGCAAGTAGCATGCCTCCGAAAGTTGGGATCGCCATGGGGACCATGATGTCTGCTCCGCGTCCGGTGGAAGTAAGCACAGGGAGTAAAGCGAGAATCGTAGTGGCACTGGTCATAAGGGCCGGGCGCACGCGTCTTGTTCCCGCATCGATGACCGCCTTCCGGATGGTTTCCAATGAATCCGTTTTTCGTTCGGTGAAAGTCTGCTGCAGAAAGGTGCAGACGATGACGCCATTATCTGTGGCTATGCCGAACAGCGCGAGGAATCCTACCCATACTGCCACCGACAAGTTGATGGTCCCCATATGGAAAAGCTCACGCAGGTTTTGCCCAAAAAACTCGAAGTCGAGGAACCAGGACTGACCATAGAGCCAGATCATAATAAAACCACCTGACCAGGCAAAGAGAATGCCGGAAAATACCAGCATGGTGGTGGATATGCGCTTGAACTGGAAATAGAGAATTAACCAGATGGCGAACAGGGCGATGGGCAAAACCACCTGCAATTTTTTCTCGGCGCGAACCTGGTTTTCATAGTTGCCCGTAAATTTATAACTTACTCCCGAGGGAATGCCCAGTTCGCCGGATTGTATTTTCTGTTTCAGGAAATCCTGTGCCTGCTCCACTACATCGACCTCGGCAAAGCCGGGTTGTTTATCGAACGTCACGTAGGCAACCAGAAATGTGTCTTCACTTTTGATAACCTGTGGTCCCCGTTGGTATTCTATGGTTGATAGTTCCTTGAGCGGGATCTGCGCTCCTCCAGGAGCGGCCACCAGAATGTTTTCGATCTCCTCAATAGTGTCGCGCAGCTCTCGCATATATCTTACACGCACCGGGTAACGTTCACGACCTTCAATCGTATGCGTGATAGGTTTACC
>JAPUIL010000350.1 GCA_027297085.1 Verrucomicrobiota bacterium
GCCTGTTTTTAGTTTTTAATACTCAGGCTGGAAGCCTAAGCTACATTATTTCGCACAAATCTACCTACCTATAATTTAAAATGTAGACTAGCTTGCTGGCGATTGCGTCATGGCACGATTCGCGAACACGTGTTCTTCGAAGCCTGCAAGGCGGAGTCGGAAGGTCGCTCCTATAAAAAAGAAAAAAACCTATGACTCCCTAAGTTAGCGCAAATCAGAAACGCATATATTCGACGAATCCATTTCCAATGAACGAAAAACACAAGCTACGCTCGACCGCATGGTTCGGTCCTACCAACAAGGAAGGTTTCATTCACCGCAGCTGGATGAAAAATCAGGGACAGCCCGAGGACATGTTTAATGGACGTCCGGTGATCGGCATCTGCAATACCTATTCCGAGTTGACGCCCTGCAACTCGCATTTCCGGGAGCTGGCGGAACGGGTAAAGCGGGGAGTCTATGAAGTCGGCGGCTACCCGGTAGAATTTCCAGTATCATCGCTTGGCGAGCCACTCATGCGTCCAACCGCTATGCTCTTTCGCAACCTGGCTTCCATGGATGTTGAAGAAGCAATCCGCGCTAATCCGATTGACGGGGTTGTGCTGTTGATGGGCTGCGACAAGACCACGCCGGCATTGTTGATGGGAGCAGCCAGCTGTGATCTACCAACTCTGGGGCTCTCGGGCGGACCTATGCTCAATGGTCGATTTCGTGGTGAAACGATTGGGTCCGGCACCGACGTTTTCAGATTCAACGACCTGGTCCGAAGTGGGAAAATGAAGGAATGCGAGTTCGCGAAAGCAGAATCCTGCATGAACCGTTCCATCGGACATTGCATGACTATGGGTACCGCCTCGACCATGGCGTCCATGACGGAGGCTTTGGGCATGGGTATGCCTGGAAACGCAGCCGTTCCTGCGGCCGATTCGCGCCGGAACCGAATGGCGCAACACGTGGGTCGACGTATCGTCGAAATGGTTCACGAAGATTTGCGCATGTCCAAGATCCTGACTCGGGAATCTTTTGAAAATGCGATTTTGACGAACTCAGCGATTGGCGGTTCAACCAACGCGGTTATTCACCTGATCGCCCTGGCTCGGCGTATCGGAGTACCGCTTGATTTGGACGACTGGGACCGGCTCGGACGCAAAGTATCCACTATTGTCAATTTACAGCCTTCGGGTAAATTTCTGATGGAGGACTTTTTCTATGCTGGCGGTCTTCCGGCCGTGCTGCGCCGCTTGGGAGAAGCCGATTTACTGCATAAAGAAGCGCCAACAGTTAACGGGAAGACGATTTGGGAGAACAACAAGGACGCAGATAATTGGAATGAAGATATCATTCGCCCTTTCGATAATCCCATCGCGGAAGACGGAAGCATCGCAGTATTGAAAGGCTCTCTTGCTCCCAATGGAGCCGTGATAAAACCGTCAGCGGCCTCGCCAAAGTTGATGAAGCATCGGGGCCGGGCCGTCGTATTTGAGAATATCGAGGACTACTTCGGACGCATCGACGATCCCGATCTGGATATAGATGAAAACTGCGTCATGGTCCTGAAAAACTGCGGCCCACGCGGCTATCCGGGTATGGCTGAAGTTGGCAATATGGGTCTGCCGCCGAAATTACTGAAAAAAGGGGTTACCGATATGGTTCGTATTTCAGACGCGCGAATGAGCGGTACGGCTTACGGGACCGTGGTTTTACATACCGCTCCAGAGGCAGCCGTAGGCGGACCTCTCGCGTTTGTGCAAAACGGTGACATGATCGAATTAGATGTAGAGGCACGGAGCATCCATCTGGACGTTTCGGAAAAAGAACTTGCCGAACGCCGCGCGAAATGGACCCCGCCGCCACCGCCTATGAATGGTGGATATCAGAAACTTTACTACGATACCGTATTGCAGGCTGACGAAGGGGCGGATTTGGACTTTCTGGTCGGCTGCCGCGGAGCAGCCGTGCCGCGAGAATCGCATTAGCGTCCGTATAGAATTGTGCTTTTCGAGAGGGTCAAACCTTGTAATCCCGCATTAACATGCACGATTACAAGAAATGCCCCTGAAACCGTTATGGCTCTCCCAAAATGCAGGAGCGGTTGTCCGCTACGCTGTGGGCCATGGCCTTATTGCAATCGCGAATCCAAGATGAGAAAATCGCGAGCCATTTCGGCAGTCTCAAGGTAGACAAGCTGCGCTCCTACAGCGAGTTTTGATGGCACGACTGTAGGAGCGACCTTCCGACTCCGCCTTGCAGGCTTCGAAGGACACGTGGTGGCGATTCGTAGGTCTGTGAGATAAACCGCGGTTAAAAGCGCTAAGGGCGTGGTACGACAAGCACGAACTTCCAATAACTCCCAAAGAGATGCAATTATCTCTTTTTGATTGATGAACCTCCTCTGAGCGGGCTGAATAGTTAAAGACCGTTTTCGATATTCAATCATTTACCTGGAGGACTTTTTCATGTCTACAACCGCAACCGCCCCAGAAACCATTCAAGCATTCACCGCAGAAGATTTTTCCGCGCCTGATAAATTTGTTCAATTTTGTGCCAACGGTGGGAAACCACTTAACGGAGTAATCGGCGGAGAAGCTGTTCCGGGTTCGATGAACGCGTTAATTGATATCATCAACCCCGGCACTATGGAGGTCCTGGCAACCGTTTCTGAGATGGGCTACGACGAAGTGAATCTCGCTGTCGAGAGTGGCTACCGTGCATTCAACGGGGGTTGGAAAAATACATCCGTGGAAGAGCGGGCAGCTCTCATCATGAAGCTGGTTGAGCTCTATGAACGAGATAAGGAAGTTTTTCTCGCCTGCGAAATACTGAACGGTGGAAAAGTTTCGGAATTGGCCCGCGGCGACTTAGGGGCAGTTCGGCCCTGTGCAGAGTATTTTATTGAGGTGGCGAAGAAGATACGCTTCGGCGACAGCGAAATCATGGATGTCAGCAGACGTGTTGATGCTTATACCTACGTGGAACCTTGGGGTGTAGTTGCCGGAATCATTCCCTGGAACTATCCGGTAGTTCTCACGGCATGGTTCATGATGCCCTCTCTTATGGCTGGGAACTGCGTCCTTGTTAAACCGAGTGAAGAAACACCACTCAGCGCTCTATATTTTGCCAAGTTGGCCGAAGAAGCGGGATTCCCTGCCGGAGTTATCAATGTGTTACCTGGAAGAGGTGAACTGACTGGCAAGTTTATCTCTGAGCATCCGGGCATTCGTTATATTTCGTTTACCGGTTCACCAGGTGTGGGCCAGATTATTTTGCAAGCCGCTGACAAGCACGGCACGCGGGTGAAACGTGAGATGGGTGGCAACGGTTCAGCGATCGTCTGTGCCGATGCCGATCCAGAATTAGTAGCCCGCATGATTGGGCGAAACGTGAACCAGCACTATGGGCAAACCTGTTGTACGATCCATCGTGTATTTGCAGAACGTGAAATCTTCGATGATTTTCTCGGAGCGTCAGAAGCTTTTTTCAGCGATCTCAAAATTGGAAATCAGGCGGAGAATGGAACACAGATCGGTCCAGTGATAAATTCCCGGCAACCTCTCCGCATTCTCGAAGGCATAGAATTTGCCAAAGCCAATGGCGCAGAGGCTATTCTGGAAGGCGGCCGTGCAACCGTAGACGGTTACGACGGCTACTACATGAAGCCGACTTTGTTGAGATCACAAACGTGGTCCGACTGTAACCCGAAAGAAGTCTTCCATACTTTCGTCAATATTCAACCGGTGGATTCAGTAGATCAGGCCATTCAGTGCGCCAACAACACCCGCTATGGTCTTGGTTCGAGCGTTTGGACCAAAGATTTGGAGCTCGGCCAACGAATCGCCAAACAGTTCAGGGACGGAACCGGTCAGATAAACTGCCACAATATGGGCGCCTATGGTATCCCCTATAGTGGCCAGGGAATTTCCGGCGGTCCAGGTGGCGGTGCCAGTTGTGAGGAAACGCTACGCGATTACCTCCAGACCAAGGCGATCTTCGTCAGCGATTATCCGGAGTGAAGGATAAAGGAAGAATGCTGAATAATTCCTGGTACAGTTCAGGACATCCTTTAGGTAAATAGCTGGTGTCGGGTTTCAGGTGTCAGGAAAAATTAATACTGACACCTGCACACTGAATGCTGTCTGCCTTATTGAAAGTAAGAGAAAGAATCGGTGGGATTAGGATTACGATCAAGATCACGATTTTTTTTTTAAGATAATTTGAAGCCCTGATATCCGCCAGCGGCGACTTTGTTACACTTCTTAACATAGGTGGGAAATCCGATATAGGGCATGAAGACCTGCGGTTTACCTG
>JAPUIL010000351.1 GCA_027297085.1 Verrucomicrobiota bacterium
GGCTTGATCGTGGCGCAGTATGGTAAAGGCTGGTATGCCTATACAGGTTTATCGTTCTTCAGGCAACTTCCGGAAGGGAATCCGGGAGCCATTCGACTCTTTGTAAATCTTATCTCTTTAGGTCATGGAAACTGATTCGAACAATGAAGTAATGACGTCGGTCAAAGACGAAAGTACTAAAGGCTGGACGGAACTGTATATCATCGTCGTAGCAGCCTTGGTTGCGCAGATAGCCTTTTACGCCTGGCTGACACATACGTTCGAGTAGTCGTTCCCTATATGAGCACCTTCGATATTTCTATACTCGGCGCCACTCTGATCGCAATAGTATTTTTCGGCGTCTGGAAAACGCGTAATGACCGAAAGCTGGACGAGTTTCTCAAAGGTAGCTCCAACCATTGGGGTACGATTGGGCTGTCCGTGATGGCCACGCAGGCCAGCGCGATTACTTTCCTGTCCACTCCGGGATTGGCCTACGACAGTGGCATGGCGTTTGTGCAAAACTACTTTGGCATGCCGCTGGCCTTGATCCTCATCGCGGTCGTCTTCGTTCCCATGTACTACAAGCTGGAGCTCGTTTCAGTCTACGAATTCCTGGAGCACCGATTCGATTCAAAGACGCGGACCTTAGGCAGTGTGATATTTTTGATTCAACGCGGCTTTTCAGCTGGAATCACCATTTATGCGCCATCAATTATTCTGACGAGTGTCCTGGGTTGGGACATGAACATCACGGTCATTTCAGTCGGACTGGCGGTTATAATTTACACCGTAACAGGTGGCTCGCACGCCGTTAGTTTGACCCACAAGTACCAGATGACCGTAATCCTAACGGGAATGGCGATCGCGTTTGGTATTGTAGTCTACAAGATCTCAAGTCACGCCAGCTTTGTTGAAAACTTGAGCGTGGCTGGGGCTTTGGGGCGACTTAATGTCGTCGATCTTTCGTTCGATCTCGACAAGCGCTACACCTTGTGGTCCGGACTTTTAGGAGGCTTTTTCCTCTCTTTATCCTACTTTGGCACGGATCAGTCGCAGGCACAGCGCTATATGTCAGGTCATTCAGTTCGGGACAGCCGGTTAGGCCTCATGTTCAACGCTTTGCTGAAGGTGCCGATGCAGTTTATGATCCTGCTTTTGGGAGTGCTGGTATTCATTTTCTATCAATGGGAAAAACCGCCTGCCACATTTCTGCCTCCAGCCATGACCCAGGCCGCAGCTGATCAGGATCCAAGCGCGTATCAGAATCTTGAGGACGAGTTTGCGCAGAACTTTGAAAACCAGCAGATGGCACTGGGCAATTATGTCGAAGCGATGCGATCCGGCGATTCCGCCCGCGAGGAAGCATCAAAACTTGAAGTCCGGGCAGCCGGTCAAGCGATCAAAGATTCACGTTCGAATTTGAAGGACCATATCGCCTTGATCTCAGGTGAAGAAAGCATGAAGGACTCAGATTATGTATTTATCCATTTTATATTAAACGAACTCCCCATTGGATTGATCGGACTACTGGTGGCAGTCATCCTGAGTGCAGCCATGTCATCCACCGCTTCCGAGCTTAGCGCGCTGGCGACGATATCGACCGTGGATTTTTATAAGAACCATTTTGTAAAAGACAGGGGTGACCGACACTACATGAAAGCCTCACGCATCTTCACGGCGATCTGGGGTGGTCTGGCGATCCTTTTCGCATTATTCGCAAGTATGGTCGAAAGCTTAATCGAAGCGGTGAACATTGTAGGTTCATTATTTTACGGAACGGTGCTGGGACTTTTCCTGGCGGCCTTTTTTATCAAACGTATTGGAGCACATGCCGTTTTTATTGCAGCTCTGATCGCGCAGATTACGGTGTTAGCAACCTACTTCACCAACATCATCGAGATCGGCTACCTCTGGTATAATCTAATAGCCTGTTTTCTGGTGATTGTTTTGAGCCTCATAATCCAGACAACGCTAGGAAGGAACGAGGCCTAACCGCAATTCTCACCAGATGAATGAAAGCAATGGGTAATCATTAAAAAGGAACTTGTGATTATTTTCTTTTACTTCCCAGTTAGTAAACTATTCGTCAGCAAGCTAACTCCTACAGTTGCCAGGTCCATGTCGATGTGTAGGAGACACCTTGGTGGCGATACGATTGTTAACCTTACTTTCTCAACTCCGTGAGAATGTGGGACAGGAGGTATTAGTCATGAACCCCGTCATTAGTTTCGGGCAGCAGCCGTGTGGGATATTCCCGAATAGATTTGTTTTCGCGAAAATAAAAACCGCACGACGTATGCAATCCGAGATGGGAGGCAAGATCGTTTTCTTTCTCCACGACAGCGATCACGATTACCGGGAGACTTGTGCAAAACTGACAAACTGGCATACGGGAAAAATCGAGCGGGTTAACTTCGAGGTCAGCAACAAGATCCAGAAGCTCTATTCACCGCTTTATTGCAAGACCATCAAACCTGGTTGGAAAGAAAAGACCCGACGCTGTCTGCCGAATCTGGTGGCTCCCAAGCTCGTGGAAATCTTTGATTCGATCGGCTCAAACAATGTCACGGATTTCTGCATTGATATGTATCGGAAAATGGGCTTGCTCGAAGGGGTTGAGCTCGTTCGTTCGAGCGATTCGGCGCTCCGGGAAAAAGCCATCGAAGTGGACGACTATTTTGTGGATATACCCTATAAGGGAGAAATTGTTCGCGCTCGCGACGGTAGGTATTTTCTCTACAAAGGGGGAGACAACTTTATCGAAGTGAAAGCAAGGGAGGTTCAAAAGCATCAGATCAGCCCCACCCGGAACACACGCTTAGCTTGGATGCAATCCGTCGTTCAATGCACTCACTATATTGCGGGTGAAGGGGAGATTCAGTATCTCAATCAAGAGGACGCTCCGGAAATTGAGTACGTAAAGCGTGACTTTATCGACAGATCTGGAGAGGCTTATGCGGAATACGAACATGAATGGTAAACGAATTTTAGCTTTTGGAGCCCATCCTGACGATATTGAATTCGGGTGCGGTGCCTTGCTTCTGGACGCAGAAGACCGCGGAGCCCAGTTGAATCTGGTGGTTTTGTCCCGGGGTGAGGCAGGAACCCAGGGCGATGGTTCTACACGCGAGATCGAAGCGCGCAAAGCGGCGGAAATCCTGGGAGCTGACATTCAGTTTCTACCTACAGCAGGGGACACTCAAATACGGGCTGACATGGAAACGATCCTGCTGGCCGCAAAGGAGATTCGACGAGTCCAACCCAATATCATTCTGGCTCCGTCGAGGCATTTGAACCAACACCCTGACCATCGTGAAACGAGCCTAATCGTGCGCGATGCAAATCGACTCGCGCGCTACGGCAAGACACCCGGCCTGGAAGACTTGGATCTGCATGCTTCGCAGATGCTATTATTCTACGAAATTTCCAACGAAGGCTCCAATGGGGATGGATCCAATGCCATCCTGGTCGATATTTCCAGTCTAGTGGAGAAGTGGAAAGCTCTGATGGAATGCCATGCGAGCCAGATCAAAAATTTAGACTACATCGATCTTCAGCTTTCGCGCGCGCGAGTGCTGGGCATACAAATGGGAGTTCATTCGGCATTGCGGCTTTATCCCGAAGGACCTCTACTCGCGTCGTCCATTGCAGAACTGAGCGCTTTGAAGGGTCAACGTTTTTAAGAAGGAGCACGGATGAGTGATCCCCTCAATATCGCTTTACTTTGCCATCCTACAGTGGGTGGTAGTGGAATTCTGGCTACAGAGCTTGGCCATGAATTGGCAGAGTTGGGTCATGAGGTATTCATCATTTCGGAACGCGCACCCTTTCGTTTGAACAACGATCATCCGCGGGTTCACTTTTGTGAATCTACTCCGGTTGAATTTCCTCTATTTACAAGTCCGGATCATACCCTGCCACTGGCAACTCGAATTGCCGAAGTGTGTGCCAATCATAAAATCGACGTGGTTCATGCTCACTATGCGATTCCACACACTGCAGCCGCCTGGATAGCGAAGGAGCTTATTGGCGAAGCAGCACCCCCGATCATAACGACCCTTCACGGAACAGATATCGTCTATCTTGGTGCAATGCCCGAGTACCGCCCGTTGCTTCAACACGTGCTTGAGGCCTCGAACATGGTGACCTGTGTGTCCGAAAACCTGAAGCAAAAGACCCTGTCGCTCTTCGATCTTGAAAAGGAGATTTTGGTCATCCCCAACTTTTACGAACCCAGGCCAGTAACCCAATCGAGGGATGCTGTTCGAGCATCATTGAATGTTGGCGACGAACCGCTAGCGCTTCATGCATCCAATCTTCGATCCATTAAACGGATAGACCTGATGCTGGAAGCCTTTCAATCTGCCTTGGCCACTCAGGATGCGAAACTACTCATCCTGGCGGGAGCAGATTC
>JAPUIL010000352.1 GCA_027297085.1 Verrucomicrobiota bacterium
CGAAGACTCGGACCGGGTCGTTCAAATATTTCAGGGAGATGATCTATTTCCAGCGGAGGGAGGTATGATTAGTTGGAACCAGTATGTTGATTATCGTGAACATCCGCATCTGTTCGAGGCAGTTGCTATTTCCGATCCCAACTCAAAAATTTTTGGACCAGAGGACGTTGAAGGAAGAAAGGTTACTCCTGATTACTTTGAAGTGATGAAAGTTCGGCCCGTAATTGGGAGGTTCTTTACCCAAGAAGAATCCCAGCCAGGTTCTGACAGAGTATTAGTGCTTTCGCAAAATGCATGGGAAAAATATTTCTTTTCCGATCCAAAAATACTCGGAGAGGAGATTCGGTTCCTCAATGAGGCTTCCTACACAATAATTGGAGTGGCACCAAGTAGTTTGGAAATATTTGACTCTGAAGTTCGTTATTTTATCCCATGGATTATCAACAAATTTTGGTTGGATCCGCAGAGACGACTTGGTTGGGCAAAGTCAGATTTTTGGGCTCGCTTATCGCCTGGCGTTACTCACCAAACTGTCATTACAGAACTGAATTTAATTGAGAGGAGCTGGGCTGAGGAAGTCGCAAACGCGGAGAATCGGAGAGATTTTGAAGAATCACCTCTCAAGTTTTTCCTAAATAGGCCACATCCATTGAAGAACCGTCTGATCCTACTGCAAGCCGGTGCGTTATTAGTATTATTAGTCGGTTGTGCCAACATTGTGAATCTCATCTTGAGTCGAACGAATAGCCGGATTCATGAGCTTTCTACGCGCTATGCTCTTGGAGCCAGGAAGACTGTTCTGGCACGAGCAATGTTGATGGAGACCTTTATACTGGCAACCTGTGGCGCGGTAGTTGCAATGCTCTTAACCTGGGGTGCGCTTGGGATCATTAATCGCTATCTCCTCGTTCTTTTTCCGAAAGGTCAACCAGTAGTGCTAACTGAAACGGTATTTTTCTGGACTCTTTTAATAATGATTACGGTCGCGATTGTCATGGGACTACTTCCTATTATACTGTTTTGGAAAACTCGCGTAATCCAGAAGGGGATCAACAGTGATAAAAACGCTTCAGCCAGTCGAAGTTCTCGCTCATTGAGCAGCGGATTAGTCATTTGCCAGGTCGCTATTACTTTTACCCTGTTAGTTTCTACCGGGCTATTGATTCGGAGCTTTTACAACGTTCTCGCTGTCGATCCAGGTTTTGAGGCTGCCCAAATTCTCAAAGGCAAAGTTTTGCTAGGTCGATTTTATCGAGAAAAGGAATCTGTTGCTGCGATAACGCGCATCAAGGATGCGATACGAGAAATTGCCGGCGTCGAACAGGTCGGCCTGATTTCAAGTGTCACAGATACCGTTGGAGAGCATCCGCGTACCGGAATGGTTACGATACGTGGAGGCTCATCTTTGGGAGATACTGAGCCCGTGCTAGCTGTGATCAGATTTGTAGATGAAGAGTTTTTTGCCACGATGGATATTGAACTTATCCAAGGCCAATTTCTTTATTCTGGAGATGAGGCGTACAGAATTGGAAAGACGGGTATAAAAACCAGTTACATTGTCGATGAGACATTTGCCAATCAATATTTGAAAGATCGAATAGTGGTAGGGAGTCAGATCTTACGAGGGTCTGATCCTCCTACCTCAGACGATGGGTGGTTAACAGTCGAGGGAGTCGCCAGTCGAGCGAACTTCGAGGGCTTGGAAAGACGGGATGGATTGCCAGTCTTATATGTATGCCGAGATCGAGCCCCGTGGTCTGAATGCAATCTGCTTATTCGCACGAACCGCTCCCCGGTTGGGCTCATTCCAGAGGTGAGGAACAAACTTAAAGAAGTAGATGCCCGCTTATTCTTTAGCAATCCTACCACTTTGGATGTGGAATTGAACAAGCTACACTATGACCGTCAGGGAATTACTTTGTTAACGATCGTTTTTGCAGCACTCACACTGGTGATTTCGGCAATAGGTATTTATGGCGTATTATCCTACGATGTAGAACAACGCCAGCGGGAGATGGGAATACGTTCTGCAATAGGTGCTTCCAGGTCTAAAATTCTTTTCATGGTGCTTGGTCAAGGATTGTGGAAAACGCTCATTGGCTTGGGACTTGGGCTAATAGGGTCGCTTTATTTAAACCGATATTTGGAAAGGAGATTGTTTGATGTCACAGCCCTTGATCCTTGGACATACGCCATCGTCTTTATCGTTCTACTTTCGGTGGCATTAGCTGCTAGCTATCTGCCTGCACGAAGAGCTGTCCGGGTGAATCCGGTGGAAGCGCTACGAGCAGAGTGAGTGCTCGAAGGCATTACACTCCAAATATGTAGTTCCGGCCAAATACAAAGAAAGTCCGAAATGCGACAGAATAAGGTTAGAAGTGAATAGTCTATAAGCCCCAAATCGATTTAATAGAACAATAAAGCGCACATCACAGCCTAGCTGTGTTTGTGTGCATAGTTGAACAAACAATATGACTGCATACTGGCTTCATTTAATTCCTTTGTGCGAAATATCCCCAGAGATCGATTCTCTCATACTTGATAATTTGCCGCTGAATCTTTCGGTTTTTTCTCTACCCTCTTGATAACCCGGAGCCTACCTTGAGCTAGGCCAGACATAACCGACTTGCTGGCTTACCTTATGGGAGGCAGCTTTTCCTTATTTCCCTCAGTGTCCTTCAAAACCATTCTTTTTTCTTCGAATTACGTTT
>JAPUIL010000353.1 GCA_027297085.1 Verrucomicrobiota bacterium
CACTACAATGGATTCCTTCTCTAATCTTTTTGCGGCTTCATCGGGCTGAACATCTATGACATTGATAACGGCAGTGTCGGAGGCTGTCTTCTCGCTACAAGCTGTGAATCCGGTAATGAGGAAAAGCAGGAGAATGGGGAGGAGGGCGTAATATTGCTGTGTTTTCATATTACCATATAGAGCTAATCACGATCTGCAGGCAAGCCAATCCGATGTGGTTTTCATTTTCGTGATCCTGAGTTTTTAGCTTAAGAATTTTTATAAATCTTCGATTGGCTGCCAGCCATACATAAGAGTTCGGGATTCTTTGTCGAAACAGAACAGGTTACCGCCCCCACCACCAGGTTGGTCCATTGATCGGCTGATGGGGGAATTGGATAAATGACAAAGTAAAAGAGTTCCGACGCCACCGTGAGAGACTATGGCGATATTCCCGGACGAGCTGTTGTCTTTTAGGATGGAATCCACTGCATCGACGATTCTTTGCTGAGCATCGATGGCTCGTTCCCATCCTCGGATGGATTTCTCTGGGCTGGCAAAAAATTGGTTGGCCATGGCTTCAAATGCCTTCTTTTCCAGATAACCCGTCGAGGAGCGGTTGTTTTCTCCCAAGGCTTCCAGTGTCGTTATCGGTAACTCCAGGTGATTGGCCAGAATTTCGGCTCCGTCGATGGCCTTTTTTTCTTTGCTGCTGTAGATCGATCGGACGCTCCGTACCCAATCTTTGGCGACAAGGCTTCTCATCCGCAATTGCCCTTTTTTAGAAAGGGGCCATCGCGGGACCGAAACTTCAGGAATAATGACTACTTCGGGATGGGTTATGAAATAGACCAGGGGCATTGGCGAATTTTCCTCCTTTACCGTGTGGTTATAAACGCATCGATCATTTTCATCACCTTGACCCCCGTGTCGGTGCTGCAGGGGTTGTCTCCCTGGCCGGCGAAATAGGCATTAACTGCTTCTATCATGGGCTGCTGTATGTGTTGGGGTGGTTCAATGGTTGTGGTTTCGATTCCTTGATCCTTTTTCACAACCAGCGTAGGGCTACGAAAGAATCTAAAGGTCAACGAGCCCAGATCACAGGCGATAGTGCAAGTATCTTCGACTGTTCCATCGCTGGACGCGAAATCCCAGTGGCCCTGAAAGTGCACATCACCAGCAAAGCGCATTTGGCCGCTCACGCAATCATCACAACTGCCCTCGGGATTCCTTTGCGTGGAAAATCCCTGAATGACTTGCGGTTCTCCGAAATACATCAGCAAAAGGTCGAGCTGATGAGGAGCCAGGTCGTGAAAGAGGCCTCCGCCCGATACTTCAGGTCTGACTCTCCAATTATCTTCACTGGCTACTATCAAGTTATTCTTCTCCGGTTGTATCAATTGCAAGGATACATGCCTCGGTCGTCCGAGCTCACCGGACTGAAGTACCTTTTGCACCTCCATGAACAAGGCTAACCTGCGGCGGTAATGGGCAACGCAAACTTTATGAGGGGATGCTTCATCCGCCGCTTGTATGAGCTGGGCTTCGTCACCATTGCGGGCCATTGGTTTCTCCACATAAACGTCTTTGCCAGCCGCCAACGCCGCTTGCGTGTATTCCAGGTGATTGAGTGGCGGGGTGGCGATATAGATGGCATTGATTTCCGGGTCCGAAAGTAAAGTTTCTGCATTGTCCGACCACTTGGGAACGCCGTGTCTCTTGGCAAAGTCCTTCGCCTTATCACCGTTGCGGCGCATGACGGCCACCAGTTTTGAATTCGGTGCCTTCTGAAAGCCGGGACCACTCTTAACCTCGCAGACATCTCCCACGCCGATGATTCCCCATTTGATTGTCTTCATGGTTCGGCAGAATGAGGGTTCCATCAGTAAGATGCAACGCCTCTTCGAGTTCATCTCTGCTTAAGAAGAAACTTTCAATGCCCAGTGCGTTATTCAAATGAATGTTTTGATTCTTTGTGGAGCCGAGAGACAACGATAACGGCGGGTTCGCCTACAAATCAGTACTCCTCCCAAGGACAGGGACCGAACTCCGGTTCGAGGCAATATTGCTGACACCAACACGGTCCGTGTCTGATGGAGTTGTATGAAAAATGGGAAGAATCTTTCACGCTGCAACACACTGGGAACACTCCCTAGCTGGCTTTTTTGGATTTCTTATTCTTGCCGTTTGGTTGTTTGAGAGTCATTACAGGCTGAGAGAAGCCATCTTTCGCCCTTATAAATATTTCCCTATGAAAAACAGTTCTGATCGCATTTTATCCACTCACGTTGGCAGTCTGGCCAGGCCCGATGATCTTCTTGCATTACTCTTTTCCAAAGAACGTAGTGAAGACTATGACCCCGATCTATTCGAAAAATCTGTTGGCCACGCAGTTTCGGAGATTGTCCGAAAACAAGTCGAAGCCGGTATCGATGTAATTGGGGATGGTGAGCAGGGTAAAGCCAGTTTCCTGACCTATGCGGCTGACCGGTTAACAGGGTTCTCACCGCGAGAGGAAGAGGGTGAGGATCTATGGAAGGAGTCGCGCGAAACTATTGCTTTCCCGGAATACTATGAGGCTAACCGACGTTTGCGCGAAGGGCTGGTTGCCAAGCCGGTAAAACTTGTTTGCACCAGTCCGATTCAATACGAAGGCCACACTGTTCTACAACGCGATATCGCCAACCTCAAGGCGGCGATCGCTGAATACCAGCCGGAGGAAACTTTTATGACCGCCATCTCACCGTCCGATATTGAGGGGCAGCAAGCCAATGAATTCTATGCCACGGAAGAGGATTACCTCTACGCCATAGCCGATGCCATGCACCAGGAGTATCAGGCAATCGTGGACGCAGGATTTATTCTTCAGGTGGATGATCCGCGGTTACTGACCTATTATATTTCCCGTCCCGATCTATCAGTGGATGATTGTCGCAAGTGGGCTGAAGTAAGAGTCGAAGTGCTCAACCATGCTCTGCAGGGAATACCGGAGGAACGGATCCGATTCCATAGTTGTTATGGTATCAATATCGGTCCGCGTGTCCACGAGATGGATCTGGGAGATATCGTCGATATCATGCTTCGGGTGAATGCCGGCGCCTATTCATTTGAAGCTGGCAATCCGCGTCACGAGCACGAATGGAAAGTGTGGGAAGAGGTAAAACTTCCGGAAGGAAAACTCATTCTACCTGGCGTCATTTCTCACTCCACACCCTTGGTCGAACACCCCGAATTGGTTGCCCAACGTCTGGTCCGGTTTGCCAATGCAGTAGGCCGAGAAAACGTCATTGCCAGTAGCGATTGCGGCTTCGCTTCCTTCGCCAGCAGCGAACAGGAAATTCACCCCAGGATTGTCTGGGCCAAGTTTGCCAATCTGGCCGAAGGTGCGCGCATCGCATCGCAGTCCCTCTGGTGATACCGCTTTATTATGATTTGGGTCCTTTGCTCCCGTTATTTTGAAAACAAGTTGGCCGCATGGTTTTCGATTCTCCGATCAAGGGTTCAAAGTGGGTGGTACCAAAATTGGGAGCTGATTCGAATATACTGTGGATAGCCCGAAGTGCTTCAGGTTTTATCCAAAAAGAGAGCTGCCAATAGCCACGTTGGATTTCGTAGTAGTGTTCGAGAGCTTTTTGTATTCGTCGGCAATGCTTTCCTTGATACGAGCTGAAACCCATTCTTTGAAAACAAAGTATAGACCGGCAAATAGGGAGGTGTTAATCGAAGAGCTTAGAATAATTTCTGGCCAGTTCATTTATTAAGGAGCACGATTGTTAAAGTATTTATTGGTACTGTGTGTTTTAGTTTACCTGAATAACTATGAGAATTTGACGGTCACTCCATGCAAGATAGAATTTCCCAATGGGTTCGTCGAATGCCTGGATGCAAACTGATGGTTGAGTGGCGCTGGGAGTTCTAATTATTGGTTGCTCAATTGATTATACACCATGGTTAGAAAGGCTTCGGCGGTAGTAAATCCTCTTTCTCCGCCCCATCGTTCATTGAACTTGTTATTCCCCGTGGTCTCTGCCACGGGGTCGCTGACTGAAGGGAAAGTTTGAAAACCACTGGTTTTCATAGTTTGAGAGCTGAGGGAAAAGACCGGATCGGCAGCA
>JAPUIL010000354.1 GCA_027297085.1 Verrucomicrobiota bacterium
AATCTCTTGTTTTGGATTCTCCGGTGGTAGCATGGAAGTAGCCATGGCAAAGGCGCCTGGGAGCAACTGATTATTATTCGGGCCAAAATAAATATTGCTGTATGGCTCGTCATTTAAGGTCAAAATATCCCAACCTCTTGAGACCGGATGCTCCGGATCCGCCGCCTCAATGGTCGCAGCTTCATAGATTTTAGCGGTGGATCGATGGTGTTCACAGCGCGATGCAAAATACCCACCCATCCAATGCAACAATGGGTGATCACCACCCCGCTCCACGTCTTCATCCAGCAACCCAACGCCGTAATGCACGCACACAATCCCACAACCGCGGGCCATCATCGCGATCAACTGTTCCATAGCCGTTTCGGAATTGGGTAGTCGTTCGCCAGGAAAATTGTCTCCGATAAAAACAACCGTTGCGTAAGCATCCAGAGCTTGAGGAACTTCCGACCAGTCATAGACTACATCCGCCTGAACTCCGGGCACATTCTCCATATTTTCCAGACAATGCTCAATAAGCCTAGCTCCCGCTGCCACCTCATGACTGCCCGGAGGATGATTACTCGGACCAACCGCAATGAGCACTTGAGTATCACGATCCTCCAACGCGTTTTGAGAACAGCCTCCAAGCAAGGAAGCCAATGAAATAGAAATGATCCAATATCTAAGAACCTTCATTGCAGGGAGGTTTTAAAAGGCTGTTCAACGCGTTCTCAAATTTACCGGCCAACTCTACATCCGGATTATGAACCAGGCGGTTGATTTTGTAGTGGATGGTCTGTTTTCCATGGCTTAGCTGAAGTGCGAGTTGGCCAACCCGTTGTCCACCGGGATCGCGAACCGCCGTGCATATTCGACCATTCAGGGCAGTCCACATCCGGTCTCCCACTGCCAGGATTTCAATGTGATTCCAGCGTTCCTCGCGAACATACTCCTTCCCCAGATCATTCATGTCCACCATACCTCGCCCACCAGTGTGAAATAGCTTTCCCCACAAAACTCCCTCGATAGGGGATACGCCGAGATCTGCCTGGTAGCCTATGATTTTCCCCGAATCTTCTTCCTTCCTGGCGCGAAACATGATTCCTCCGTTTCCATTGAAAGGAGTCTGCTTCACATCGATTGAAAGATAGAAGTCCCCTACTTCCACATCAGACCACAGGTATTGAGTCTTGGAATCCTCTGAATCTGAATTGGCTACCATGGCTCCCTCCTCTACAGACCAATAGTCAGGATTTTCTGATGACCATCCTTCCAGATTTTTGCCATTAAAAACTGAGGCATCGGTCGAAACATAGTTACGTGACAACCAGCCTCCCGGTTGTTTGGTGGCGTCGCGAGTTACTTCTCTGTACCACTCGCGCAATTGTGCCAACATAGTGGCAGCACGCTCTGGATATTTTTCCAACAAGTTGATTTTCTCACTGATATCCTGATACAGGTTGAAGAGTTCCAACGACTCGTTCTCGAATGTTCCAGGCGTCGCATCCGGATGGTCCACTACCAGTTTCCACGGCCCTTGCCGCATCGATTCCTGACGGTTTCCACGGTTGCCGATATAGGACCAGAAAAGTGGGCGCTCAGGAAGAGATTCCTGTTGAAGAAAAACCGGCGAAATATCGATACCATCCAACAAGTGTCCCTCCGGCACGGATGCTTTAGCTAACTTCAGCATCGTGGGCATGAGGTCGATGCTTATCCCAAGTGCATCCGTCTCTGTACCCGCTTTTACGGTACCTGGCCACCAAGCGATTGCTGGAACACGATGACCGCCTTCCCAGACGCTCCCCTTGGTTCCTCGAAGCTGAGGATGGTTGGATTGGGTTTGGTTTTGACCACCGTTGTCCGAGAAAAAAAAGACCAAAGTGTTTTTGTCCAGACCCAGCTCTATGAGTTTCTCGCGTAGCAGACCAACTCCTTCGTCCAGAGCATCACTCATTTCCTGAATGATACTGATATCGGGATTCCGGATCATTCTATCATTGTTGTATAGACGTTGTGGCGGATCGCCCGGCCCCTGGAATGGGGCATGCATCGCCTCATGCGCGACATATAAACAAAAAGGCTCGTCCTGATGCCGCTCTAAAAAATCCAAAGCGTACTTGTTTATCAGGTGAGTGGAATAACCTTCCTCCTCGACTTCTTCTTTTCCATGCCACCAGTCGTGTTCGAAATGGTCGCCGTAGTGGTTGGTGAAATCGATGTTTCCGCTGTGGTAACCGACGAACTCATCGAAGCCGTGGTTCTGCGGATGATACTTGGGTTGTTCCTTGGCATAACCCAGATGCCACTTTCCAATTATTCCGGTGGCATATCCGGCATCCTGAAGCACCTCGGCAAAGGTGATTTCTTCCCTCTGCAATCCCGTGTAGTGGACCGGATGCTGACTATAAGGATGTATGATAGCCTCTACACCGGTGCGTTGTTGATACCGTCCCGTCAAAAGGCCGGCACGCATCGGTGAACAAACCGGGCAGCTGGAATGGAAATCAGTAAAACGCATACCCTCCGCCCCCAATCGATCCATCTCGGGTGTTTTGAAATGTGGGTTCCCATACGAACTCAATCCTGCGTAGCCCATATCATCCACCATGATGATGATGAAATTAGGCTTATCCAGGGCAGGTCTATTGGCTTCCTCCTCTCCCCAAGAACTCAGGAAAGGTAACAAGAAAAGAGCAGTAATAAAACGGAGATGATAAGACATAAATTTACTCAGACTTTTTGTTTAAAAGAGACTTCGCTCGTTCCCGCACATTTGGTTGATCCGTCTGCTCAGACAAAACCTGGAGCACTGAATTAACTTCAGAATTATCCTCTTGCCGGGAAACACTCATTTGAGCAATACGGATGGCCGACTCGTAAGCCTTGAGACGAATATCGGAATCCGAATCTTCGAAAACTTCTTCGAGATATTCCAGCGCAGCTGGATCGCGAACCATTCCCATGACATGAATAAGCTCAACACGAATATGAGGACTTTCGTTTTGTGCCAATACGGTTAGTACCTCCGTACCCGAAATACCACTATGGCTGGATTTTTGAGCCAGGGAGGCAAGCGTTTCCCGGACAAAGCGAAATGTGGGAGAACGGTCGTGAGTTTTGAGCAATTCTACTACGAGAGGCATATGCTCCACGCGACCACAAGTCCGCAGTGCGTGCAATGCGGCCCGGTTCAAGGAAGAATCCTCGCCCCTTGCCATCTGGAAAAGTGTTGCTACGGCAACGACAGATTTCCGCTCGGCCAGTAATTCGATTATTTCAATCTTTTGTTTACCCTTGAGACGTTCCAGTTCGTCAAGAAGTAACCTATCCACAGTTTCCCCTTTGATTCG
>JAPUIL010000355.1 GCA_027297085.1 Verrucomicrobiota bacterium
CGTTATTTCAGTGGCATCTAATATATTTCCCCAGCCCGTGGTGAAAATGGTGCAAGCGGCTCTAAATAACAACTTGGAAACAGCCTCTTCCTTGAACGAATCACTCTACCCTCTATTTATAAACTTATTCGTGGAACCTAATCCCGTTCCCGTCAAAGCGGCGATGAAAGATGCCGGGATAATTGAAACGGCAGATGTGCGCCGTCCTCTTTGCCCCATCAGCCAGGTAAATCACGAGGTCGTTTCCGAAACGGTCGAAGTATTAATGGCTAAACTAAAAGAATGAGTCTTAAAATTTTGATTCAAGGAGCCCTTGGCCGCATGGGCGCGGCTCTTAAACAGGCAGCCGAAGAAAAAGGCCACGAAGTGGTTTCTGAAGTTGATCTTGGAGATTGCGTTGAGGACCATTTTTCAGGCGTGAACCTGGCCATCGACTTTAGCCATCACTCAGCTACTGCCGCACTTGCTGAATGTGCTGGCAAACATGGCGTACCAGTTGTGATTGGTACCACGGGTCATTCTGATGATGAAAAAGCAAGTATAGTAAAATTCCTGGAACCTGTACCCATCGTGTGGGCTGGCAACTACTCCTTAGGAGTGAACCTCCTCTTTTACCTGACACAAAAAGCATCTGAAATTCTCCCCAACTCCTATGATGTTGAGGTACTGGAAATGCATCATCGACTTAAAAAAGATGCGCCTAGCGGTACGGCCGAAAACTTGCTCGAACGTATCAAAGCTGCCACCCAACGTTCGGAGCATGACTTGGTCTACGGCCGGGAAGGCATTATTGGTGAGCGAACAGACCGGGAGATAGGCGTTCATAGTTTGCGTGGCGGAGATGTGGTCGGAGATCACACAGTCATTTTTTCAGCCAGTGGTGAACGACTTGAATTAACTCACAAAGCTTCCGACAGAATGATTTTTGCGCGCGGAGCGATACATGCTGGGGAATGGGTCATCAATCAACCAGCCGGGCTTTACCACATGCAGGACGTTCTAGGTCTGAAATAATCGATGATAGCATCTGTTCAGGGGACCATCGTAGAAAGCCATTTACTCCGGGTTGTAATCGAGGCCGCAGGGGTTGGCTATGAAATCAATGTACCAATTACAACTTCCGAGAAGCTGCCGGGTTTAGGTAAAAGTGCGAAACTGTATACCTACGCGGTTTACCGTGATGATTCCCAGGCGCTTTATGGATTCCTGAAACGGGATGATCGAGAATTTTTCAAGCTATTGGTCGAAAAAGTTTCCGGGATAGGTCCTAAAATGGCACTCACACTCTTCAGCAAACTTAGTGTTCAGATGCTCCAGGCAGCTATCATGAATAGCGATGCCAAGTTACTTTCTCAGTGTCCGGGTATTGGTAAGAAAACCGCGGAACGATTGATTATTGAACTGAAGGATAAAGTAAAAGGAGGTGTTTCAACTTCCACACCTTTAATATCGTCAATTGATCTTCCGGCTGGATCCGGTGATCATACAGAAGTGAGTAAATTCCAAGATGCAATATCGGCTTTAACTGCCCTTGGTTACAAAGTCACTGAAGCGGATAAGGCGGTAAATCGAGCGATCGGTAAACTAGGACCATCGGTCTCGGTAGAGGAGATAATTAAGACCGCGCTAAATCCCTGAGCAAGTCAGGTACCTGGGTCTCTTATCGTTTGAACTCATAACTGGAATATTCCAGTTCGAATCCTTGAGTGGTTTCAAAATCAAGCTCCTTACCAGGCTGGTTGTCTGACCAGGAAAAAAATAAAGGAGATTCGTTAGATTCTGCATCTGATACAGCACGTATGTGCCGAAGCTCTTGAACGTAAGCCCACTCCTGGCTCTCGTTTTGAGCTTTTAGCGCACGGAAAAACTCAAGAGGTGGCTGCCTCGCTTCCGGCGATGATTGAGCGAAGGTCTCGATTTTCTGTAATGTATCCTGCTTAGTTTGCACGATACGGGCAGAGCCGAACGGTCCATTTAGATATACCGTGGCAAATGACCCGATAACCAAAATTACAAGAGCAGCCGCCCAAACTTGTCTATGCAGGGAAAATAATCCGGGTTTGTTTTTTCCCAAGCCGATAGATTCGCCGAGCCTTGGGATAACCGGACAAGCACTTAAGGCAGCAAAGTGGGTCGCCTGGTGCATACGGCAATAGCTTTCGAAGGTCTTCCGACGATTGGAATTCCGATCCAATTCACCGCGGAGGATACTGAGTTGGGCAGGATTGATCTCCTTGTCCAAATACAAATTTACCAGATCTTCGAAAACGTCATCCGTCATTGAAAGTCTTTTCCAAGTTTCTCTCGCAAGCTCCTGCGGGCACGAGCAATACGGCTTTTAACAGTGCCAATTGATAAATCGAGCTCCTGGGCTATCTCATCGTAAGACATGTTTTTCACGTTTCTCATCACGAGTATTTCGTGATGCTTTTCGGTGAGATGTTTCATGCTTTCTGCTACTTTATCAATAAATTCTTGTGTAACGGTGGCTTCACTAGGTGTTTGACCTTCAACTGGGCATATATCGATCAGGCTGAAATCGCCGTCTTCGGAGAGGCTTTGCTCCAGGGAAATTGACTCGCTGCGTTTCCTGCGGAACCAGTACCAATACTTATTATGGGCCAGATTGGTAGCGATTTGGAAGAGCCAGGTTGAAAAGGCGCTGTCGCCACGAAATTTTTCAAGCCCACGGTGAGCACGGACAAAAGCATCCTGGGTAACCTCCTCGGCGTCCTGCTTGTTTTTCAGCAATTGATGGACGCGGGAGTAAATACGGTCCCAGTAACGGGAGACAATTTCGGTAAATGCATCTTCATCGCCGTTTTTGAATTTCTCTACGAGCATACGGTCGATGGCAACTTCTTGAGCTTTATTGGTCATAACTTACTTGGGTTGGAAATGATGGTTGAGGAATTGTTCCTTGGCGAGAGGGAGTTTTTAGAGTTTACGCCCTTTTTAAGAGTGAACGCGCCTAAGAGGGGTTTGTTACAAAAATTAGCGGTTTTGTGGATGTGAGTGAGATAGCTAGTTCAGTAATTTAGATGGTCAAACCTGTCAGTCGTTCAAAAAATAATTCCAGAAACCCATTTTTTTTTAACGATGCCAAGCAACCCGCAAGTATTCCCAAAATGGCGTTGACATGCCTGGCTCTGAACCATTTCTTTCCGTGCTTTCTCACTTTGGTGAGACCCTGTGGATTTTATGGGCCGGTAGCTCAATCGGTAGAGCAGGTGCCTTTTAAGCACTTGGTTCGGGGTTCAAGTCCCCGCCGGCCTACCACAGCCCTAAATCATCGATTTTTAAGCAATCGAGCAAGGCAGGATTACCTGACACAATCCATCGGAATCATACTCATCAAACATTGCTTGAACACGCTATCCAAAAATTGGATACATAGCAAAATACGATAGTCTGGATTTCGGAGTTACCTGATTGCCAATTCCCCTTTCCGGCCCAAAGTAATTGCAACTCATTCAAATGACTTCTGTGGACGAAAAGACATCTATGGGTCGGGTCTGGTTATTTACTTTCGCCTGTATTGGATTCCTGATGGTGGTCTGGCTGATCGATGCCTGCCTGGCTGCCTTGTTGCCGGAAATTGAAAAGATCTACGAAGAGGTCAGCCTAGTACAGGGAGCTCAGCTTATTACCATCTACAACCTTGGGTTCATGTTGGCCTCGCTTATTTTTGGACCCCTTGGCGATGTACTAAATCGATTTCGTCTTATTCTTGCAGCCGCGCTTCTTTTTTTAATGGCCGGAATTCTCTTCGCTCTCATAAAAAACTTTCCGGCTGCCTTGCTGCTACGATTTGGTGGAGGATTTTTTGGAGGCATGCTGACGGTTAACCTTTGGTCCGGCCTTATGCACGAGGTACCCAAAGCTCATTTTAATATGGCTCTCGGTTTGATGGCAGGAACTCGTGCCTACAGTTTCGTTTTGGGATTACCCCTGGTAATGAAACTTGTCGATTGGATTGGTTGGACACCCACCTTCCTGGCTCTCGGATTTTGCATAACTATTCCTCTCATCTTGTATTTCTTAACTTCTTCTCGACCTGCGCCCGTTCAAAAGTACGGTTCATTAAATCCGCTGGCGCACTTCTCTGACACCCTGAAACTTCCGGGAATTGCCGCTTCATTGACTGAGTTTTTCTTTGTGCGCTTTGCAGGATCCGCTCCCTATGTATTTGTCAGTCTTTGGTTGTTTCAAACATATGGATTAGACACCTCGCAACGGGCTACTCTCATTCTAGTATTTGGCATCGGAGAGATCCTTGGTAGTTGGGCCAGCGTCCCCATCATTGTGCGGCTGGGACCTCCCAAAACATTTTATTTGGGGATCATTGTGGCGTTTATTCTCATACCGTCTCTTGTATTTATAAAGCTGCCACTGTGGGCGATTGGGACATGCCTACTTTTACTTAGCCTATGCGATCGCTGCTATGGAATGGCCTTCTGGCGGGTATATATTCCACAAGATCGATACCGCACAGGAACACTCTCATCCATGGGCAACATCGCGTTCGCAGGTTCCATTGCCTTGGCTACAGGAGTGGGAACTCCAATCCTGGAGACCTTTGGCTGGGAAATTGCTGCAGTCTTAACGCTGATTGTCCTGGTTATTGGTTCACAAATTCTAAGGTTTTCTTTGTTTGTTCCTGAACGGCTTGCCAAGGCCGAAGACGGATGGTAAAATCTGAGTCGTTAAATTTGTTTAATTTTCATTTAATAGAATTGCACCCTACTCTTTCAGTTAGTTTCATGGCTAAATAACTCTCACGAACCCCCAACCACTATTGCAGTCACCACCTCATGAAACGAGTCATCGTAATAGAAGACCACACAGCCGTTCGACAGATGATATGTCAGCTTGTCGAGTCGAACCAAGATTTTGAAGTCGTAGGCGATACCGGCGACGGACAGGAAGCCTATAATCTTTGCCTGGAATTGCGCCCCGACCTCGTCATTCTCGACATTATGCTACCAGGCTTAAACGGCGTAGAAGTTCTAAAACGTTTCAGTCGTCATCTCCGGAATACCCGGGTTCTGGTATTTAGCGGCTATAAAAACGAAAACCTCTTGAAGAGCTGTATGTTGTCAGGAGCCCATGGGTTTGTTGAGAAATCTGCCACGCTGGATGTTCTCAAAGACGCGATGCAAATAGTATCAGAAGGAGGAACCAGTTTTGGGAAAGACAGCTCCCGAATTCTCAGCATGGTCCTGAACAAGGCCAATAAACCTCGCACGGTGGATGTATTAACTGCGCGCGAACGCGAAAC